>URAQ01000007.1 GCA_900545875.1 uncultured Collinsella sp. | reverse complement strand
GAGCGTTACGGCGAGGCCGAGAGCCTGCTGGGCATTGAGCTGCTGGATACGCCGCAGATGAGTGTCCGCAAGAGTCTCTTTGCCATGACGGATGGCATTCCGGCTCACTACTTGCGCAATTTCTATCGCGATGCCTACGAGCTCGTCCGTTCGTATATGCCCGAGGATAAGATCGTCGTCTTTTCGTCTTCGGGACATCCCAGCGAGTGGAAGCATTTTATGCGCGGCGCCAAGTACAAGAACGTCTACATGGACCTTCACCTGTACCATTACCGCGACGAGTATGCGCTCGATATCACGAGCCCCCGCGGGCTGACGACGGCGATTTCGCGTAACAAGCGCGAGCTTAAAGAAGCGATTTCAACTGGGTTCCCCGTGCTGGTGGGCGAATGGTCGGGCGCGGCGATCTTTGCCAACTCGTCGGTTACGCCCGAGGGCCGCAATGCCTACGAGCGCGTGTTTATCGCCAACCAGCTGGCTTCGTTTGCGCCGGCTGCCGGTTGGTTCTTCCAAACGTGGAAGACCGAGAAGCGCATTGCAGCATGGGACGCCCGCGCGGCGCTCGGTACGCTCGAGCGCGGCATGATTGAATAGGTTGATATGACGCAAAACAGCGCCCATACGGGCAAACTCTATGTGGTCGGAACGCCCATCGGCAACCTGGGCGACCTGTCCCCGCGCGTTGGCGAGGCGTTTGCCGCCGCCGATGCCATTTGCTGCGAAGACACGCGTGTGACGTCAAAGCTGCTGATGCATCTGGGCATTTCCAAGCCGCTTGTCCGTTGCGACGAGAATGTGATCGCCAGCCGCGCCGCCGGCCTGGTCGACCGTCTGCTGGCGGGGGAGACCCTCGCCTTTGCCTCGGACGCCGGCATGCCGAGTGTGTCCGATCCCGGCCAGGCGCTGGTCGAGGCAGCGCGTGAGGCCGATGTGCCCGTCGAAGTTATTCCCGGGCCCTCTGCTTGCGTCACGGCGCTTGTTTCGTCCGGCATTCCCTGCGAGCATTTTTTCTTCGAGGGCTTTTTGGGCCGAAAGCACGGCGACCGCGTGCGCCGTTTACAGCGCCTTGCCGTGGTGCCCGGCGCACTCATCTTCTACGAGTCTCCACATCGCATCGTGGCGACGCTCGAGGCCGTGGCGGAGGTCTTTCCCCAGCGTGAGGTTGCCGTCTGCCGCGAACTCACCAAGCTGCACGAGGAGGTCTTGCGCGGGCCCGCTGCTCAGCTTGCCGAGGAGCTGCGTGCTCGCGGCGAGGTAAAGGGCGAGATTGCGCTGGTCATCGCGCCGCCGAGCGAGGATGAGGAGGCCGGTATCGTGCCGGTTGGCGCCGCGGCAGCGGATCCCGACGAGGCCCTGCGCGAGGATATCCGCGCCGCGCTCGAGGAGGGGGAGCCCGCCTCTGCGGTGGCCAAGCGCCTGTCTCAGAAGTATTCGCGCCGCAAGCGCGATGTCTATGCCATGGTGCTCGATATGCAATAGATGGAGGATATCCAGCCCTTGCGCTAGAATCATCCCCTGTATGCAACGTTTTTCTGGAGGACAAACCCCATGGATCAAAGCAAGCCTTCGTTCTTTATCACGACGCCCATCTACTACGTCAACGCCGATCCGCACCTGGGCACGGCTTATTCCACCATCATCGCCGACGTTCAGGCCCGTTATCGTCGCTCCGCCGGCTATAACGTCAAGTTCCTGACCGGCATGGACGAGCACGGCGAGAAGGTCGCCGAGGCCGCAGCCAAGCACAACATGACGCCGCAGGAGTGGACCGACAGCCAGGCTCCGCACTTCAAGGAGCTTTGGAGCAAGCTCGAGATCTCCAACGACGACTTCATCCGCACCACCGAGCCGCGCCAGCATCATGCCGTGCAGTACCTGTGGGAGCGCATGAAGGAGTCCGGCTACCTGTATAAGGGCAGCTACGACGGTTGGTATTGCGTGCCTGACGAGACCTACTTCACCGATACGCAGGTCCAGAAGGGCGACGAGGAGTACGGCAGCGTCGGCCAGCACCTGTGCCCCGACTGCCACCGTCCGCTTGAGCGCGTGCAGGAGGAGTCCTACTTCTTTAAGCTTTCCGCTTTCCAGGACAAGCTGCTCAAGCTTTACGACGAGCACCCCGACTTTGTCGAGCCTGCGTTCCGCATGAACGAGGTACGTAGCTTTGTCGAGGGCGGCCTTAATGACCTTTCCGTGAGCCGTACGAGCTTTGACTGGGGCATTCAGGTCCCGTTTGACGAGGGTCACGTGACCTACGTGTGGTTCGATGCGCTGCTCAACTATATGACGGCCGTCGGCTACGGTGTCGACACCGACGAGGCGCGTGCCGAGCTGGCCTATCGCTGGCCTGCGCAGTTCCACATCGTGGGCAAGGACATCATCCGCTTCCACTGCGTCATTTGGCCCGCCATGCTCATGGCCATCGGCGAGGCCCTGCCCGAGCACGTCTTTGCCCACGGCTTCCTGACCGTGCGCAATGCCGAGACCGGCAAGGCCGAGAAGATGTCCAAGAGCCGCGGCAACGCCATCGCTCCGCAGGACGTTATCGACATGTTGGGCGTCGAGGGCTATCGCTACTACTTCATGACCGACGTCACCCCCGGTACCGACGGTGCCATCAGCTTCGGTCGCATGGAACAGGTCTATAACGCCGACCTGGCCAACAGCTGGGGCAACCTTATCTCGCGTTCGCTCAACATGAGCGGCAAGTACTTTGATGGTTGCGCGCCCGCCAAGCCCGCATCGTTCGATGCGTTCGACAACCCGCTGGCAAAGATCGCCGATGGTCTGGTCGAGCGCTACATGGCCAAGATGGACGTGCTCGATTACGGCGGAGCCAAGGACGAGGTCATGGAGCTCATCCATGCCGCCAACCACTACATCGAGGACTCTGAGCCTTGGGCACTTGCCAAGGACGAGGCCAAGGCTGACGAGCTGGCGTTTGTGATCTACAACCTGCTCGAGGCCATCCGCATTGCCGCCCACCTGCTGATGCCGCTCATGCCTCAGACCTCTGCCGAGGCCCTGCGCCGCCTGTCCTGCGAGGACGAGGCCGCGACCGACGACCTCAAGGGCATTTGCGCTTGGGGCCTGCTTGCCGGCGGTCAGCCTGTCGAGAAGGGCGAGCCGCTGTTCCCGCGTCTGGGCTAAGACGCAGCGCGCCATATCGGCAATTTGCTGTTTAGCTGTAAGGGCATGGCCGCCACGGTCCATGCCCTTTTGTTTCAAGACGCCGCCATCATGCTAAGGAGGCAACCATGACAACTTCGCCTTTGGCAAACCCCACGGCCACCAGGGAGCTGCTGGAGGAGTTTGGCCTCGCGACCAAGCATCGCCTGGGCCAGAACTTCCTGATCGACAACCATGTAATTGAGCGCATTTGCGAGCTTGCCGAGCTTGCAGGCGATGAGCGCGTGCTCGAGGTTGGTCCGGGCGTTGGTACGCTCACGCTTGCGCTGTTGCAGGAGGCGGCGTGCGTCACGTCGATCGAGGCCGATCCCGAGCTCGAGCCGGTGCTCGATGCTCACGCCGCCGACTACGCCAACTTCCGCTTTATCATGGGTGACGCGCTTAAGGTGGGCCCGGAGCAGATTGAGCAGGCCGCCGGCGGTGAGCCGACGGTATTTGTCGCGAACTTGCCCTATAACGTGGCGGCGACAATCATCTTGCAGTTCTTCCAGACGATGCCCGCGCTCAAGCGTGCCGTCGTCATGGTGCAAAAGGAGGTTGCCGATCGCATTGCCGCAGTGCCGGGCAACAAGACCTATGGCGGCTATACGGCAAAGCTCGGCCTGTATGCGCAGGTGACGGGTCGCTTTGAGGTGCCGCCGCGTTGCTTTATGCCGGCGCCGCACGTGGACTCGGCCGTCGTGCGTATCGACCGTGTTGACGGCGTGGTGCCCGAAGGACTCGACCGCGAGTTTGTGGCCCGCGTGATTGATGCTGCATTTGCTCAGCGTCGCAAGACCATTCGCAACTCCATGAGCGCCAACGGCTTTGCCAAGGACGTGCTCGATGCCGCCTTTGAGGCTTGCGGTATCGCATCCACCACGCGCGCCGAGACGCTCGATGTTGCCGACTTTGTCCGCCTGGCCCAGGAGCTAATCCATGACGCTTAATGCCGAACGCGTGACGTTTACCAAGAAAAAGAAGACGGTTGCTTGTCCCGTGCCCTTGGCGCCGCTTGCCGACACGCATGCGCATCTGCTTTCGTTTTGGGGCAAAGAAGTGCCCGAGACGCTCGTGCGCGCCAAAGCCGCGGGCGTCGACCTGTTGGTGACGATGTTCGACCCCATCGCTGACAAACGCAGCGTGACGGACTATAGCGACTGGCTCGTGCGCGAAATTCTGCCGATGCAGGATATCCCTCAGATCAAGTATCTTGCCGGCGTGCATCCGTATGGTGCGCCGGACTATACCGACGACGTTCACGCGCAGGTCGTTGCCGCACTCGATGACCCCTTATGCGCCGGTATTGGCGAAATCGGCCTGGACTACCACATGGACTATGACGACGATATCGCGCCGGCACCCCATAACGTGCAGATTGACTGCATGACGCGCCAGCTCGAGCTTGCCGTGTGCCGTAACGTGCCGGTGGAGCTGCATCTGCGTCACGAGGACTCGGATGGGGAGCGCACCTCGCACGTTGATGCGTACAACGTGCTTCGTGAGGTGGGCGTGCCCCAGGTCGGTTGTGTGCTGCACTGCTTTGGCGAGGACCGCGCCACGATGGAGCGCTTTGTGGAGCTGGGCTGCTATATCGCCTATGGTGGTGCGGCCACCTTTAAGCGCAACGAAGACGTGCGCGAGGCATTTGCGGCAACCCCACTCGATCGAATTTTGTTCGAGACGGATTGCCCGTATATGGCTCCGGAGCCCATCCGCGGTCTTGAATGCGAGCCCGCAATGATCTCCATTACGGCAAACGCGCTGGTTAACGACCGTGTCGATCGCACTGGTGAGGACGCCGAAACAATCGCGCATGCCGCTTGGGAAAATGCCTGCAAACTTTTTCAAAAATAGTTCTTGCGTTCGCGGTGGCGCTCCGTTATTCTAATTCCTGCACGCGGGCGTGGCGGAATTGGCAGACGCGTACGGTTCAGGTCCGTATGGGGGCAACCCCATGAAGGTTCAAGTCCTTTCGCCCGCACCATTAAATGAAAGAGCTCCCAGCAATGGGAGCTTTTTTGATATGCACGATCTCCTTGGACGGGTATCCTAATGCCAACGTGTGCCTATCAGAGGAGAGACCATGCTGTTGTCCGGTATCATCGCTGCCCTTACCAGCCTTTTGATTCCCATCATCATTCTGTTGCTGCTGCTTCCCAACGCCTGCTACGTCGTTGAACAGCAGCATGCCGTGATCATCGAGCGTCTGGGCAAGTTTAACCGCATCGTCAACGCGGGCTTCCACATGAAGGTGCCCGTGATCGACCGCAAGGCCGCCACGGTGAGTCTGCGAACCATGAAAAACGGTTTTGGCATCGACGTTAAGACCCAGGACAACGTGACCATCGGCCTTGAGGTCTCTGCTCAGTACCACGTGAGCTATGACATGGGCGCCGGCCCGGCAGATTCGGGCATCTACAAGAGCTACTATATGCTGCAGGAGCCCGTCGACCAGATGCGCGACTTCATCACCGACGCCCTGCGCTCCTCCATTCCCGTCTACACACTCGATGAGGTCTTTGCCAAGAAGGATGACATCGCCAAGGATGTCAACGCTACCGTTTCCGAGCAGATGGCCGCCTACGGCTTCACCCTCGTGTCGACGCTCATCACCAAAATCGCACTGCCGACCGAGGTCGAGAACTCCATGAACGACATCAACGCCGCCCAGCGCAAGCGCGCTGCGGCACAGGAGCTCGCTGAGGCAGACCGCGTCAAGCGCGTCACCGAGGCGACCGCCGAGGCCGAGGCTATGGAAAAGGCGGGCGAGGGCATCGCCAACCAGCGCAAAGCCATCGCGCTGGGTATCAAAGATTCGCTCGAGATCATCCAGGAGACGGGTGTCGGCAATGACGAGGCCAACCAACTGTTCATGTTTACGCAGTGGTCCGAGATGATGACGGAGTTCGCTCGCACGGGTAAAACCTCGACGGTCGTGCTGCCGAGCGACTTTTCGCAGTCGGCCTCTATGTTCGAGCAGATGCTGGCTGCCGGTAAGGTTCAGAACGAGTCAAAGGAGTAGGCACGCGTGAAATACACCGTCGTTTGTGTTGGCAAGCTCAAAGAGCGCTTTTGGAAGGACGCGTGCGCTGAGTACACCAAGCGCCTAGGCGCCTATGCCAAGGTGGATATCCGCGAGGTGGCCGATATCGACCCGGCTAAGGCGGGCGGCGTGGATGCCGCGCGCGACAAGGAGGGGGCGGCAATTCTTGCTGCATTGCCGTCTCGAGCGCATGTGATCCTGCTGGCTATCGAGGGCAAGGAGCGTTCGAGTGAGGAGCTCTCGGCGAGGCTCGACGATCTTATGCTGCGAGGTAACAGTGATATCGCCTTTGTGATCGGCGGCTCGGATGGCGTGAGCGATGCCGTGCGTGCCCGTGCCGACGAGATGCTCAGCTTTGGACGCATTACCTTGCCGCATAACTTGGCGCGCGTGGTGCTGCTGGAGCAAATCTACCGCGCCTGCAAGATCAGCCGTGGCGAGCCGTATCACAAATAGGTCGGCAATACGAAACAATGGCGTGGGACAATAGCTTTCGTTTTGAAGAGCGTGTCTGAGAGGACTATGAGATATGAAGATTGGATTTGTCGGTTTTGGCAATATGGCGAGCGCTATGGCCGATGGCTGGATCGCTGCCGGTGTAGCTGCGAGCGACATGTGCGCCTGCGCGGGTCGCTACGACGCACTGGTTGAGCGCTGCGAGGCGCGCGGCATGGTCGCCTGCCACGATGCCGCCGAGGTTGTCGCCGCATCCGATATCGTGGTCGCTGCGGTCAAACCGTACATGATCGAGAAGGTATTCGCCCCGCTCAAGGATGCTCTTGCCAAAAAGGTCGTTCTGTCGGTTGCCTGGACCTGGGACAGTGCCAAGTGGGAGCAGGTCCTGCCGGGCGTCGCGCATATCTCGACGGTGCCCAACACACCGGTTTCGGTGGGCGAGGGCGTCATCGCTTGCGAGAAGGCTTCCACGCTTAGTGATGAGCAGAGCGCCGTGGTGCTTGATCTGCTTGGCAAACTCGGTGCGGTGGTCGAGCTCGATACGAGCCTGCTGTTTGTGGGCGGCACGGTGGGTGGTTGCGCTCCGGCATTTGTCGCCATGGCAATCGAGGCCCTGTGCGATGCGGCGGTCAAGCACGGTATCCCGCGTGCCGATGCCTATCGCATTGTGAGCCAGATGGTGCTAGGTACGGCAAAGCTGCAGCTTGCAACTGGCCAGCATCCTGCGGCGATGAAGGATGCCGTATGCTCGCCCGGTGGTGCCACCATCAAGGGCGTCGTTGCGCTCGAGGACGCTGGCATGCGCAGCGCCCTGGTCAAGGCAATCGACGCAACTCTCCAGTAAAACCGACCAAAAAAAGGACGGGTTTATTTTTGGCAGGTATTTTCTGCGGTTTTGTCCTTTTAGCGAAAAGCGCCCCGCAACTGGCTCAATTCCAGTTGCGGGGCGCTTGCGTTTGCCCAGATAAAACAGACCAAAATAAACCTGTCCCTTTTTGGCAGGTTAGTCCCAGAAGCTGTCTTCCTCATCCTCGGACTTGGGTCCGCGGTCGACGTACATCTTATGGGTACGCTTCTCCATTACAAAGGCAAGAATCGCAAATAACAGGATGCCGCCGGCGAAAAGGATGGCAAAACCGGTGCGGGTGCCAAACAAAAAGGAAAAAACTGCGTCCATTGGGTGCCTTCTTGCGTAGTTGAGTTGGGTCGTAAACGCTCATAAGTATATACTTGCCCATACATGTACAAGGTTGCAACCTAAATGGAATGTATATCGCCGGAGGATCTAATGCTTGATATCAAGTTTGTTCGCGAGAACCCCGATGCCATCGATGTCGCCATGGCTAACCGCCAGACGTCTTGGGATCGCGAGAAGTTCTTTGAGCTCGACGACGAGCGTCGTGCCGTCATCACCGAGGTCGAGGAGCTCCAGGCTACGCGTAATGCCGAGTCCAAGAAGATCGGCGCCCTGATGAAGGAGGGCAAGAAGGACGAGGCCGAGGCCGCCAAGGAGGCCGTGCGCGCCGTCAACGAGAAGATTGACGGTCTGGCCGAGCGCCGCACTGCTCTCGAGCAGGAGCAGTACGACTTTATGGCTCACCTGCCCAACATTCCTTGCGAGGCCACGCCGTACGGCAAGGACGAGGACGAGAACATCGAGCGCCGTCGTTGGGGCACCCCGCGCGAGTTCGACTTCGACTTTAAGCCGCACTGGGACCTGGGCACCGATCTGGACATCCTCGACTTCGAGCGCGGCAACAAGCTCTCCGGCAGCCGTTTTACCGTTCTCGGTGGCGCCGGCGCCCGCCTGGAGCGCGCCCTCATCAACTTTTTCCTCGATACGCACACCAGTCGTGGCTTTAAGGAGTGGTGGCCGCCTATCGTCGTCAAGCGTCAGACCATGTTCGGCACGGGCCAGCTGCCCAAGTTTGAGGACGACGCCTATCACGTCTCGGGCGATAACTTCCTGATTCCCACCGCCGAGGTCGTGCTCACCAACCTGCACGCCGGCGAGGTCCTCGACGCCGACACCCTGCCGCGCCGCTACACCGCCTTCACCCCCTGCTTCCGCGAGGAGGCAGGTTCCGCCGGTCGCGACACCCGCGGCATCATCCGTCAGCATGAGTTCGACAAGGTCGAGATGGTCAAGTTCGCTAAGCCGGAGGAGTCCGACGAGGAGCTCGAGAGCATGACCGCCGAGGCCGAGTACCTGCTGCAGCAGCTGGGCCTTCCGTATCGCGTGATTAGCCTGTGCACCGGCGACTTGGGCTTCTCTGCCCGTCAGACCTACGACGTCGAGGTCTGGCTGCCGAGCTACAACGCCTACAAGGAGATCAGCTCCTGCTCCAACTGCGGCGACTTCCAGGCCCGCCGCGCCAACATCAAGTACCGCGACCCCGAGAACTTCAAGGGTTCGCGCTACCTGCACACGCTCAACGGTTCCGGCCTGCCGGCCGGCCGCACCATGGCCGCCATTCTGGAGAACTACCAGAACGCCGACGGCACCATCACGATTCCCGAGGTCCTGCGTCCTTACATGGGTGGTCTCGAGAAGATCGAGCCGGTCGCGTAAGTTGGCTGCATAGGGGATATGCAAGGGCGCTCCTTCGGGGGCGCCCTATTTCGTACGCAGGTCCATACCATGCCGTGCGGACAGCTCAATAGAAAACACACGAACAACTGTTCTGTATACAGCCATCTACCTGCTATGCTTTTGCTAAATAAGAGCGAGAGAAAGGGGACGCGATGGAGCTGTTTGATGATCGGGTGGTTTTGTTTGAGAGCGACGAGGGCGGGGAGTACCTGCTTGTAACGTGTGAGCCGTCTGGCATGGGCGGCCTGGTGGTTCGGCAGACGAGTGAGGGTCCGTTGACACAATGGTGCTTTGAGGAGTCGCCGCATGTGGTCGAGACCTTTGTGACGCACGAGGGACTTGTGGCGCTGGAGCACTTCTATGGAGTTGGGACTTCCAACCAGGTCGCGCGCATGCTGAGCATCTCGTTTGCCGATTATGATTGTGCCCAGCGGGTGAGATCGCTCCTGAGGGAACTTGATGCCAAGTTCGACGTGATCGAAAAGCCAATCGATCGTACGGGGAACAGCGGTATATGCGGAGCAGCATGACAAAACTGCGTTCCACAAAAAAGTTTGAGATTGTGCTTGACTCCAATAAGCTAAAGTGGTTTTATATGTCTTGCGCTGCGGCGTTACCTCAGCTGGATAGAGGGTCTGACTACGAATCAGAACGTCATAGGTTCGAATCCTATACGCCGCACCAATTGAATTTTAAAGCCTCCGGTAACGGAGGCTTTTCTTATATCGCGATGCGTCGAAGATCGCATCAAGTGGTCAAAATGAGTAAAAATCAAATTCAATAACTTTTTTCGAAAAATGCTTGACCTTTATTCAGTCGATGTGCATAATAATCAACAAGTCGCGGCGTTACCTCAGCTGGATAGAGGGTCTGACTACGAATCAGAACGTCATAGGTTCGAATCCTATACGCCGCACCATTTGAGATTAAAGCTCCCGGCAACGGGGGCTTTTCTTTTACGTAAGCACTGCATGGATTCGAACCTCGGTCGAGGCGCGGGCGTGAAGCGGACGATTTCTTATCGACTCGTGTAAGATTCCGAGTAGGTATCGCGGCCTATCCGCGACCGCTCCTTCTCTAGACGACCGATCAGGGTGATATTTCGTGGCAGAGCGTCCGACATACAAGCTCAGGTTTCTCGATCCCAAGAAGCGCTTTCCGGCGATGCCCGAGCAGCCTGCGGGACGCTCATATGGCGTGGTCTGGAAACTCTTTGGCGAGGACCCGCATGAATCATGCTATGTCGTCGAATTCGTCGGCAAAAGCCATGTGTCGCTTTTGGGCTACGTGAGCGTTTCGGGTGAGGTCTATAAGGTGGACCGTCCCGTTAACGAAGTATCGCTGCCCGACGATCCCGACATGCAGCTGATTCTTGACGAGTCTGATTCCAACATCGGTGAGATTGCAGTCAGGGGTACCGATGGGACGATGCGCTCCCGGGCGCGAGTCATCGGCTCTCCCGAAGGCCCCATGCGCGAGCAGTCCGATCACGAGACATGGAATTCGGCCCGCTCCCTTCCTTACGGCGAGTTCATGGCGTCGATGTTCCTGCGCTACGTGATATTTGCCAACTCCGAAAGCGCTATTGCGAACACGGCGGGCGTCGACGGTCTCGATGCGGACATGCAAAACGTTGTCGACAAGATCAAGCTCGTAAAGTTGCCCGAGCCGGTCGAGGTGTTTTTGGGCTTTAACACGTCACCGCTCCCCGATGCTATCGAGACGCTGCTTTACCGCGTTGACCATGCCGAGAATCCGAGCGGTATCGAGCGCTATGCCGCCACCCTTATGAGCGAAATTGACTTGCCCCGTCTGCGCACCATTGCCGCCAAGTCCGAAATGAGCCTGGCGCGCATCGACCGGTCAAAGCTGTTTTATCTCAATTTTGATCGTAGCTTGCTGGACCAGGACGAGATTGACATGCTGCTTGCCATCGAGTGCCGTCTCAACCGCCTCTCCGGCATCCTTGAGCGCATCGGGGCCGGATTGGTCCCTGCGGCATCCTCGCCGAGCCTTGAGGGCTGCGCGCTCTTTGATTCGTGGCATATCGCCAGGACGACCAACGATGTTCCCCGACTGCTCGATACGGCCTCGAGCGATAACCCGTGGGGCAAACCGGGTACGGTGGCTTGCCAGCCGGGCGGTGAGTGGGATGTGCGTACCCGCTTCGCGCGTATCGTCGAGGCACTTAACGTTGTCACACGGCTCGACTATACCTATCGGGCAAACGTTGCCGAGGGGATTATGCTCGTTCGGTTTGGGCAGTCTGTCGTGGATGCCATGCCGCAACGTGAATACGACGCTCAAGATGACGCCTGGCGCGAGCTGGACGAGGACACGCGCGCGGTCTGGGCCGCGGAACACGATGCGCGCGTGGCACTCACGCTTGCGGCAGCGTGTTTTGCCGCGGGCACCTGCATCACGCGCTGCTATGTGCAGATTGCTGCTCCCGACAGTGAGCAGGGCGAGCGCGTTGTCGCAACGTATTTCTTTGGGCGCGCGGCCTATCTGGCCGATTGCGTGCCTGTCGCCAAGGATCTTGAGAGCATGGACATGGACGATATGCCGTGCAAGCGTGTACTTGAGGCGTATGAGTCAACTGCTCCGGAGACGATTGAACCTGCGGAGGTTCATGCTCGTCCGCGTGATGACCATCGCACGCTTCCGCCGGCGCTGCGCGATTTGCTGCTTGCCGATACGGCTGACGAGTTGGAGGTCATGGAAGAGGACGACGACCCATACGTGGCCCGTGTTGTTGAATTGCGCGAGCAGGCAAAAGTCGACCGTACAGGTGCTTTTGAAGGCTTTTCCCGTCTTGTTGAGGAGTTGGAGGCTAAGTGCGCCGTCGCCGAGCTTTTGGCGACAGGTCCGGTTCAAACGCAGTTTTGCGATAACCAGCTGGTGCGCATGGTGCTACCGGTGTTGGAAGAAGACCGCTCTGCGCGAATCCTTCGTGCGCCCGATGCACTGTACTTTGCCCAGCACGAGATCTGCAGCTTTTACGCCGAGCAAGAGGACTTTGAACGAGCACTGCCCGAGGTGCGCCATCTTTACGATCTGGCACGCTCGTCCATGCAATCGCACTTTGCGCTCATCAACGTGCTTGCGCGTCTGGAGCGCTTTGACGAGATTATCGAGGTGGCGCGCCACGGCCTACGTATTGCCAGCGATCGTTCTGCAATCGGCTACCTGTTCTATCGCTTGGCGTTTGCCTATTGGAATTGCGATCAGCTCGACCTAGCGCTGGCTTGTTACCGTCTGGTGCCGCGCGGTGAGGAATCGGGCAGTAGTGCGCTGGAAGAAATGCAGGGCCTTATGAACGAGATGGGCGTCAGCGAGTCTCCGACGTTCGAGGAAGCGGTCGAGACTATCCGCAAGGCTGGACTTGAGTTGCCGCCAGTGTCCGCCGTGACGAATCAGCTTGCAGATGCCGCTGTTCAACTAGTCGACAACGGCTTCTTTTTCCTGGCACGCGGTTGCATCTTCCAAATGTGGCGCACCATGGGTAACGACGAGCTCGGCTCCCTCAACCGCTCGCTGGGGTAGGGGCGATATAGAGGGGCCGCACCGCGCTATTTGTATCGGCGCGGGCGGGAGGACCCGGTAGGATCGGTAAGGCATAAAGCCGCCGAGCCTGCTAAAACTGTTAAACTCTGCTAAAGTTGCTAAACTTTGTTAAAGTTGTTAAAACTAGTAGAGGAGGGCAGAATGACGAAAACTGTTAACCCCTTTAAGCCAACGGCGGGCATGAATCCGCCTGAGCTTATCGGACGGGACACTGTTTTGGATGACTTTGCCGAGGCTCTTGAGAATGGTCCTGGTGCCCCCGATCGACTCATGCGCATCTCGGGCGTCCGAGGCACAGGTAAAACGGTGCTCCTTAATGCATTGGGTGACCTTGCACGCAAAAAAGGATTCGAGGTCGTTGACGTTGCCTCCAATGCTGGTTTTTGCAATAGAATCCTCGAGGCTCTGCAGCGAAACGTTCGTCTTGAATCAATCTCGATTTCCCCATCGATTTTAGGGGTCAGCCTTGGCTCCATGGAGATGTCGAAGTCGGCCTCTCATCTGGGCGAGGCGATGTACGATGCCGCGAAGCGCGGTGGTCTGCTCATTACGCTCGACGAGATCCAGGATGCCTCAACTGAGGAAATGCGCGAGCTAGGCAATGAGATGCAGCTCTTGATCCGCCAAGGAGCGAATGTCGCTTTCGCTTTCGCCGGGCTGCCGACATCGGTAGATGGCGTGGTGGTGGATGATACGTTGACGTTCCTTCAGCGAGCCAAACATGTTGAACTTACTCGGCTTTCCGATTTTGAAGTTGGCGGATCGTTTGAGGATACGATGAGACGAGCGGGCAAGGAGCTCGACAAAGGTGCCGCTGAGCTATTAACAAAAGCTTCGGCAGGCTATCCCTTTATGGTCCAGCTGGTCGGATATTACGCTTGGCAGGTTGCTGCGCGCAGTGGGGCGGAGAGCGTGAGCGAAGAGGCGGCTCGTAAGGGTATCCAGGCGGCTCTTGATAGCTTTAATGCTATGGTGATTGCCCCAGCGCTGCGCAGGGTGTCGGAACGGCAGTTTCAGTATCTCGCGGCGATGGCTCAATGCGAGGGCGTCGATATCGCCAACGGCGATATCGCCAAGAAGATGGGTTTGTCGGCGAACAAAGTTGGGTCATATCGCAAGCGTCTGATCGATGCGGGGTTGATTGAGCCCGCGGGCTATGGCTGTGTTTCGTTTGCAATTCCGTACATGCGCGATTATCTGTTGGAGACCGTTCGAGAGGACTAATAAAGAATGGGCTGTCCGCGCTGTCGCTGGGGCCGTCCTTGTATCTTTGTCTCAACCTGTAACATCTGGAGGGGATTACGGCCTGCAGATGTTGCAGGTTGAGATGATTGACTGAGACGTTTACTGGTAAAAGAGAGGTAAAAGAGGAAACGCCTCAAAATTCCCCTTGCCCAACTTCGGCTGTTTGGTTACTATAGAACGGCTGTTACGGAGAGCTGACCGAGAGGCCGAAGGTGCTCGCCTGCTAAGCGAGTATGCCCCAAAAGGGCATCTGGGGTTCGAATCCCCAGCTCTCCGCCAGTATGACTTTGAAGAAGGGTCCCATTTGGGGCCCTTTTTTATTATCAAGAATGGCAGCTGGGGATTAGAGTCCGAAAGGGCGTGAACATTAGGCAAACACGGGGCGCTTGAAAACGGGGAGACCCAGGCGTGCTCGTGCACCCCGGTGTGGGGTTCCGAGGGGATGGAGTAGAAATATGGTAAAGGTCGGGCTGCGTAAGCCGAATCTAAAGACATCACTCAAGGCAAGAACGACCGGCAGAGCGAAGCGCGCGGTAAAGCGGGCGATAATCCCCGGCTATGGTAAGAAGGGCATGGGGTGGATCAAAAATCCGAAGAAGGCTGCTTACAATGCCGTATACAGCAGAACGACCGTCGGAGTTGGGGATGTCGCTCGCGCCGTTGCTAAATCAGGCGCTCGGAGCTCGGCGTCAAGGACGTCCTCAATTACTGTTTCATCGCATGAAATTACACCTTTGGCGAAGCCTGAACAGAAATCTCTCACTCGAGAGATTACGTCGGTTGACAGGGCAAACAAGGCGCTTTTGCTATGCTTCCTTCTTGGGTGGTCGGGCGCTCATAGGGCGTATGCACGGATGTGGGGTAGCTTCTTTCTATATCTCTTTACCTTTGGCCTTTTTGGATTTGGTTGGCTGTTTGATATTGTGACACTACTGATGAGACGCTCCGAGCTAAGGCGTCTCGGCGACAGTGATCAGACTCAACAGCAAGCGCCATGTTCCGTTGATTCTACATTCGATCGAAATGTCGCCGACTCCGGAAATTGGGAACAGCGTGGAGATGGGGAGGCTGCGGCTCGGCTAGAGCTTCAACGTAAAAACCGTGCCTATATGGAAGAAAACGGCATCGACGTGGAGATGTTTACCGAGGAAAAGGTCGCGGCGGACGCCTTGCGAACCATTGAGTCGGTATGCCCGTGCATGCTTAGGTTTGACCGAGGCATGAGCGAAGAGGAGCCAAGCATCAGCTTTTGCTCTCCAACAAAGACGGGGAAGATGCCCAAGAATGTCGTCGAGGCCCGCATCTACCATCAGGACGTGAAGCTATTGATGGATTCCCACGGCTTCGAATTGCCGGAGTATGGTGACAGCATCAATGTCATGATTAGTTATCTAGCTGATGGGCGCATAAATAAAGTCGATATCCATGGGTTCCATAATGGCCGCTCCGTTAGTGTCTCCATTCGCAGGCGGAGCGACGATCTTGTTATGACGAGTGCGGGCACCATCGGAGAAACGGGTGCCTGGCAATCGCTGTGTCCTGGGGCAGACCCCTCAGCTGGGGATCTTTTCAGGGCCTTGACCAAGGAGGTCGAAAGGATCTACTAGCATGCCCGGTGGACCCGTTTTCAAGGTCCGAAAAGACACAGCGAAGGTAAACGGCTGGCAATGTCGCTTTGGTGATTCTGACGCATCCCGTTTAAGAGGTATTCAAAAAGAGGCGCCCGTTGGACGCCTCTCCAATCTCAAATGTAATGTTCCCCCAGCCCTACATCTCAGGAGCCTTGGCTACGGTCTCGCTCTCTGCCGCAAGTGGGCGGTTGTCGATGCGACGGCCCAAGCGATCGAGCTTCACGAGTAGCCATTCAATGGGATTCGGCCCTGCGCCTTCCTCGTCGGCAACCAGGTCCATGACGGCGATCTTGGTGCCGTCCTGCTTGAGTGTAACGCTGCCCACCTTGTCGCCCACATGCACCGTGCCCGAAAGATCGTCGTAGCTAACCTTTTCGGTCACCTCGCCGGCAAGGGAAAACACGGTCGCTTGCGCTGTGGGATCGGCGAGCGTGGCGTCGATCGTCTTATCCGTCCAGTCGGTTTGACCAATGCGCGCCATAAGCGGGTTGCCGTTGGCGGTCTTTTCCTGCGTGTTGGCGATCGCGACCGTGACCTTGTGGCCGTAGTACCAATTGGCAAGGGTTGCGGTATCGGTAAAGCGCTGGTCGGTGGTGGTGGAGTTCAAAACGACGGTGTAGATCTCGTCGCCGTCGCGGTTGTAGGCGCTCGTAAAGCAATAGCCCGCGTCGTCGGTGGTGCCGGTCTTGCCGCCGATGTTGCCATCTTGGCCCAGCAAATAGTTATGCGTGTCCATGGAATGCGAATGGTCGGTGCCGTCGGCGCCCGTGACCTCGATCCAGGAATCCTCGCTCGCTACGACCTCGCGGATCGTGTCGTTTTTCATGGCCTCCTGCATCATCAGCGCTACGTCGTGTGCGGTTGAGTGCATATTGCCAGCCCACTCATCAAAGTCCAGACCATGCGGGTTTTCAAAAAGCGTACCGGTACAGCCGAGCTTCTTAGCGCGCTCGTTCATGGCCTTCACAAATGTGGCCTCGGCGTCTTTGGTCTTGGGGTCGATCTTCTTGCCCACATATTCGGCGAGCACGATGGCGGCGTCGTTGCCCGAGGGAATCATCAGACCGCGTAGTGCCTGCTCCACGGTAAGCTCGTCGCCTTCGAGCAAGCCGGCGGTCGAATTACCCACGGTGGCTGCGGCGTTGCTCACCGTGACCTTCTCGTCCATCTTGCAATTCTCGACGGTTAGGATTGCGGTCATGACCTTGGTGATCGAGGCGATTTTGACCTGCTCATCGGCGCCGCGCCCATAGTAGACGGTACCGTCTTTGCCCATGACGAGGGCATTGGTCGCATCGATATCGGGCAGGTTTTCGGCCGTGATGCCGCGCGCATCGGCGGTTTTGCCGCAAACATTGTCGGTCGTGAGCACTTGGGCGCCGGCGACGGTGGGCGCGCCAGCGGCAAGGGCGATAGCGCAGACAAAGCCGGCGGCAAGCTGGGCTGAGCGCTTTGCAAAAGAGGTGAGGGACTTCACAGATTTCGCTTTCGACGGGATGATCTCTTCTGAAACTAGAGTATATCGTTTGCCGGCGTCGGCGATCATCGCGTGCGTGCGTGGCCCACATCCGCGTTCGAACGGGCACAAGGGTGCTTAAGACCGACTTAATCACCCACGCTTGTTGTGTGTGGCGTGCGTCGCCTCAGGCATAATGGAGCGCGAGAGGAGCACGCATGAACGAGCGCATACTGGTAGTTGATGACGAAAAGGCCATCGCCGACTTGGTTGGCATCTACCTTACAAAAGAGGGCTTTGATGTCCAGATTGCCTATAGCGGGGCCGATGCTGCCAAGGCGATTTTGGAGCAGGAGTTCGATTTGGCGCTGCTAGATGTCATGCTGCCCGATATCGATGGGTTTGAGCTGCTGCGTACGATCCGTTCCAGCCATACCTATCCCGTGATCATGCTGACGGCGCGCGATGCCCAGCAAGACAAGATCGGGGGCCTTTCGCTTGGCGCGGACGATTACGTGGTTAAGCCGTTCCGTCCGCTGGAGCTCATCGCGCGCGTGCACGCTCAGCTTCGCCGCTACACCAGCTACGGTAGCCGTGCACAGGCGGCCGAGTCGCCGACCATTCAGCTCGACGGCTTGGAGATCAACCGCGACGCTCGTTCCGTGACGGTGGACGGTGCACCGGTACGCCTCACACCCACCGAGTATTCAATTTTGCTGTATCTGGTCGAGCATCGCGGCAGCGTGGTGGCCGTGGAGGACCTGTTCCGCGCGGTGTGGAGCGAGGATTTTATGCCCGGCTCCAACAATACGGTGATGGTGCACATTCGCCACTTGCGCGAAAAAATCGGCGACGACGCACAAAAGCCACGCTTTATCAAAAACGTCTGGGGCGTCGGCTACATCATCGAATAGCGCCTTTGATGGTGGGGAAGTGGATATGACAAAAGACGATAGGCAGGCATTCGAGGTACCCGATCGGCTCTTTGAATACGTGAGGTCGGTCGTCGACAACCGCGCGCTTGCAACGGTGCTGCTCTTTTTGCTGAGCCTGCTGCTGATTGGCATCGACAACATCGCCGGAATCTTGACGGTGCTGCTTGCCGGCTTTTTGCTGATCGATCGATTTGAGATCGTGCGCCGCTGCATGGTGATTGGCGGCGCCGCGTGGGCCATGAC
>URAQ01000006.1 GCA_900545875.1 uncultured Collinsella sp. | reverse complement strand
TGTGAACCAGCACCGCATCGCCCGGCTGGACATACGCGCGCAGCGTCGACACGACACCGCCCAGCACGCCGTTTTCGTAGCCGATATGCTCCGGCGCCAAGCCCTCAACGCCGTTGCGGCGGCTCTGCCATTCGATGATGCGGTCGAAATACTCGGGGCGCGGATTGAAATAGCCGAACATGGGGTGCTGGGCACGCTGAATGATGTGCTCCTGGACCGTGGGCACCGTGGCAAAATTCATGTCGGCCACCCACATGGGAATGCGGTCGAAGCCCTCGTCGGGTGCGTTCGGAGCCATACCGGGGATCTCGCCCCAGGAGTCAACGGCGATGGAGTCCATGCCGTGGCGGTCGATAAGCGAGCTAAAGTCGTATTTCATGCTGAACTCCCGTGCAAAGTGATTGTTTTGGTAGGCGTTATTGTCCACCAGCACGGGCGATTTTGGCATGGGGTTTGGCGCTTAATTTGACGGGTGCGGACGAACGGCTGGTTAGTCTTGCGCGTCGTTGACGGCGACTACGGTTAGCTGGGTTTTATCGACCGTAAAAGATATGTCGAACCCGGCAAAGGCCAGGTGATAGACGCGGTTTGGCTCGTACTTGCTGCCCGCGCGGCGCGGATCTTGGCGAAGAACCTCGACCAGACCGGGGAGCTTTGCGCTTGGGACTTTGTCTTGTAGTGTTTGCGAGAACTCGACGTCGAGCTCTTGCCACGGGGCGTCCTCAATCCAGCCGCCCGTTGCATCCGGGTGGCAGTCCGCAAACGGAATGTAGGGCTTAATGTCGTAGATGGGCGTGCCGTCGCGCAGATCGGCCCCCAGCACATGGATGATGGGGCCGTCGTCGGTAAGCTCCACGCGGTCGAGCTTGACGCAGGTAAGCCCGATGGGATTCGGGCGAAACGGACTGCGTGTGGCAAACACTCCCACACGTTCGGCTCCGCCCAGACGCGGCGGACGCACGGTTTTCGACCATTTCGCGTTGGTGCCGGACCTGTCCTGCGACTTGGCATCGGCAGCTATGTCCTTAGCCGTGCCGCCGGGCGTGCCGTTTTCGAAGCGCCACAGCAGCCACAGGTGAGAGAAGGAGTCCAGACCCTCAACCGCTGCGTTGGAGGCAAATTCCGGCTCAAAAACGATGCGTCCCTGCAGATGAGGCGCCAAAAAGCTGTTGCGCGGAATGCCGAACTTCTGCGGCAGGTCGGTATGTATGTGTGCGATAGGTTCCATGCCGGTCATTGTACGGCATGGAGGTGTGGGGCGTTGCGCGCAATTCTTTGTCGTGGTCCCCGTCGTGCAACCAACGGTTGCTTGGAGGGGAGCCAGCCGCCGCGTATGCTTAAACCATCAACCAGCAGAAAGGAGCCGCTATGGCCTTTGCAGAAAAGCTCATTGCCATCCGTCGCGCCCATCGCCTTACCCAAGAGCAGCTCGCCGCCAAGCTCTTCGTCACACGCCAGGCCATCAGCCGTTGGGAACGCGGCGAGGTCACCCCGGGCATCGACATGATGAAGCTCATCGCCGCCGTAACCGGCGAGCCCCTGTCTCATCTGCTCGAAATGCCCGAGCACTATTGCCAGAGCTGCGGCATGATACTCACGCCCAACGACTGCGGCACCGATGCCACGGGCGCCACGACCGACCATTACTGCAAGTGGTGCTACGACCACGGCAAGTACACCTACGACACCACCATGGAGGCAATGATCGAGGATTGTGCCCCGCGGCTGGCGCAAAACACCGGCATGTCGCTCGACGAAGCTGTCTCGCTCATGGGCGCCGTCCTGCCGCAACTGGAGCGCTGGCGCACCGTACAGGAAAACGAGGAGCGCTACGGCGCCGAAGCGCGGGCGCGCTATGGCGATGAGGCTATCGATGCAGCAAACGAAACGTTACTGGACATGGATCCTCAGACATGGAACGACATGAAGGAACTTGAACGCGCTGTTCTGGGCCAGCTTTCGATTGCCATGGGCGACGGCGATGCGGATGGAAGCGAGGCTCGCAAGCTTGTCGCGATGCATCGTCGTTGGATTGGTCTCAACTGGGGACGCGAACCCCAGGACGAAGCACACCTGGGCCTCGCCCACGGCTATCTTGCCGATCAGCGCTTTATCGACTACTACGACAAGCCCTGCGGCACCGGAGCCACGGCGTTTCTGGTACAGGCCATCGAGTCGTCGTTGACGCGCGCATAGACCGCGGCGGCTTTGGGTATTTCAATCAAAACCTCAACCGATTGGAGACCTATGGCTACTGATCATGAGCTCGAGCTGTACGTTATGACCGGCTGCCCGTATTGCATAAAGGTCAAGCACTTTTTGGCCGATAACGGCGTGACCATTCCCGAGCGCAATATCTCGACCGATTCCGATGCCGAACAGACACTCATCTCCATCGGCGGAAAACGCCAGGTTCCCTGCCTGTTCATCGACGGCAAACCACTCTACGAATCGAGCGACATCATCGCATGGGTACAGAAGAACCTGCTCTAGTGCAACACAGCCATTGGACGTTCTTAAATGACTAGTCGTTAAAGAACGTCCCTGATGACTAGTTAGCCGTGGAAGCGGGCTATGGGCGCAAGCGGCTGCTCGCGAAAGACGTGCTCGACGGCGGCGCGGTATTCGTCGACCTTTTTGGTCTTACGTACGAGCTTGTGAACGGTAGTGGGGTCGGCGAAAGCGCACTTGGCGTAGAACCACCACTCCTTCATGCGGAAGACCGCATTGCCACCGATCTCGTCGAGATAAGCGGCATATAGCTTGTCGTGGAAATTCCTGAGTTCGTCCGCGCTCGCAGCCGGGCCGCCGGCGAGCATGCGCGCGAGGGCCGGATTGGCGAGCAACCCGCGCCCGAGCATCACGTGACGGGTCTGCGGATGCGCCTCCATGAGCGCATCCATGTCCCCCGTGCCAAAGATGTCGCCGTTGTAGGCCACCGGGAAGGGTGCGCTCGCGAGCGTCTCGCCATACGGCTCCCAGCGCGGTTTGCCCTGGTAGCGATCCTTCTGCACACGCGGATGCACGATGAGGTCCGCGAGCGGCAGACTGCAATACAGCTCGAGGATGCACTCGTACTCGGCATCGTCCTCCAGGCCCAGGCGTGTCTTGACCGAGACGGGCAGCGGCGAGCGGTCGCACACATCGCGCAGGAACACCTCGAGCTCGTCGAGATTACGCAAGAAACCCGAGCCCTTGCCCTTGGCGACAACCGTCCCCGAGGGGCAACCCAAGTTGAGATTGACCTCGTGATAGCCCATGTCGGCGAGCACCTGTGCCGCCCACACAAACTCGTCCGCGTTCTTGGACATCAGCTGAGGCACTACGTTAAGCCCCTGGTTATTGGCAGGATCGATCTCCTTAAACGCCTTGCCGCCAAAGCGGTTGCCCGCCCGCGGCGGCGGCAAAAACGGCGTGTAATAGCAATCGAGTGCGCCGAAGCACTCCGCATGCACGCGACGGAACACATGCCCGGTAATCCCCTCCATAGGGGCAAGCGAAAGAATCATCTACTCTTCTCTCATATCAACGGATGTGACAAAGGAACCGCCCCCTTGTTACATGCATTATGCCTTGTGCTCCAGATGATTCACAAGGCAGAGGCAGCAGCTTGACGATAATCACCCTTCCATCCGGCGCCTCATGCAACGAAGGTGAATGGTTTTCCGCGAAGTGAACGAGTGAAATCGGACCCTCGATGCATCGACACTTTTGGAAGGCCAATTCCTGCGGTTTTATCACTCAAATCCTGCGGTTTTAGCGTCGAAAAACGTGGGTGCTTCAGGGGCCCAAATTAGGTCGTTCACTTCTCGGGAAACCATTCACCTTCGATTTGCTGTTTGTGGGCATCGCCAGCGGCTTCATGCTCCAAAAGACGACGTTCGCGATCAAACGATCGCCAACAGCACGCTGTTGACCGCTATGTATGAACAACAGACATCCTCCACTCATCTATACTCAAGAGCGTGTGCGCATCGCCCAAAAACGATGAGAGTCGAGGCCCCCATGCAGCAGCTCACCGAACGAGAAAAGAAACGCATCCAGCGGTACTGCATGTACCCCAAGATCGCAGCGACCGCACTCGTCATGTCGTTCGTAGCATGCCTGTTGATGTTGCCGCTCCAAATGATCAACGATATCGCGTTCCACCAAAAGGAATTCCAACCCGCGGGCATATATACCGCCATCGCACTCACCGTAATCGAGCTCGCCATCTTTTGCTATTGCGCCCTTGCACCACGCTTTGGGATGCAGGGCAAACAGTGGAAGGAGCTGCAGGGCAGGCTTGCGGTAGCCCAGACCAACAAGGACCGTTCCGCGGAGGTCGCCGGCGTGCTTGCCACGCAAGCTGCCGGCCGCCTGCTCAAGAACAGCGATAACGATCTCGCGCGCAACCTGGGCGGTGCCGCCGAGGTCGCCAGCGCCGTGGGGGCAGTCGCCACGGCGGCAGATGTGCTGGCCGAGACCTCGAGCAATGCCGAGGCCATGGCGGCCGCATACGGCGTTGTGATTCCGAGCGCCAAGAAACAGATTATCGCGCTCATCGCAGTGCCCGCCATTGTGCTGCTTGGCGTCTACATCCCGCAGTTTGTCCAGGGAAATAGCGAGCTTCAGGTAAGAAAGGCTGCAGCCGCCGAGCAGCTCGCCATCGCGCAAGATGCCTTGGAGCCCGTGTGCGAACGCGTCGCGGCAGACGACCCATACGAGTCGTATCACGACTACGGCTACCGCATTATCGGCTATCTGCGCGACAATGACCTTGGCGCTCAAGCTGCCTATGTCTACCTTTCTTTTGATGCAGACGGCATGCTCACGGACGTCGATTACACCAGTCAGATCGACCCCGAGGCAAGCCTCGCAGACAACCTCGCCCGCGCCGAGCAGGATATCGCGACGCTCTGCGCCCCGCTCAACGGGTTGGACATTTCCGTTGCCACACCGGGCCTCCTCACGCCATGCAACCTGTCGGATGAATTTAAACAGACATTTTTAGCTGGCTCCCTATATGAAGAAATCAGCATCAAGACGGAGGACGAATCTATCAAGTCGTACTACACCTTTGACACCGAGGCCGCAGAAGAATTCGACGAATACACCCATCCGGAAATTAGGCTCATGCTCTCTGCAAAGAAGAACTAAAGGCTTTCGATCTAATTGCCGCTCGCGAACATCGTCTATATCTCGAGGTCTAATACTTTTCCAAGAAGTGAACGACCGTTTTTGGACCCCTGAAGCATCGACATTTTCTGGCGCCAAAACCGCAGGATTTGGTTGGCAAAACCGCAGGAAATTGCATCTCGAAAGTGCCGATGCTTCGGGGGTCCATTTTGACTCGTTCACTTCTCGGAAAAGTATTAGACCCCGATTTCGCAAGGGCCTCAATGTGACAAAGGAACAACCCTTTTGTCACATTATTCGGAGCGCAGGGCTTCGACGGGATCCTTCTTGGATGCGCTGCGGGCCGGCAGCAGGCCGGCAACGACCGTCAGCAGCACTGAAATTGCGATGAGCACCAGCGCATCCTGCACGGGCAGGCTCATCAGATTGGGCACCTGTTTGGCCGCAAGCGCCCAGGTATTAACCGGAAAGCTCACGAGCACCACGACGACAATGGCAAAGACGCCGGCGATGAGGCCCTCGATAAAGGTCTCGGCATTGAATACGTTGGCCACGTTGCGCTTCGACGCGCCGATCGCGCGCAGGATGCCAATCTCCTTTTTGCGCTCCAGCACGCTGATGTATGTGATGATGCCGATCATGATGGAGCTCACGACCAGACTGATGCTCACAAACGCGATGAGCACCAAGCTGATGGTGTTCACGATGTCGGTCACCGAACCCATGATGATGCCCATGTAGTCGGTGTACGAGATTGCCTGTTCATCGTGACCAGCGGCTTTGACCTGCTTGTTGTACGCATCGATGTGATCGAGTACGCGCTCCTTGGCCTCAAAGTCGCGCGGGAAAATCTTGACCGAGATGGGGTCGGCCTCGTCCGCATAGCCCAACGTGGTCAGATTGTTATCGTAGGTGAGCTTCGACGCCTTGGCATAGCTCATCATGAGCGAGCTCAGGTCCTCGGCGTCCATGTTGAAGTGAATGGCATGAGCAAAGGCACTCGCATCCACGCGCATGGCGCTCGCCAGGTTGGCAAAACTCGACGACATCCGCGTCGCCATCTGGCCCATGAGCCCTGCTGCGCCTGCCTTGAGCTGAGCTGACACCGTCGCCGCAATCTGATCGCTGATCGACTTCATCACCTGGTCCATAGCCTGCTGCAGATACGGAGCCAGCTGCTTTTGCACATAGTCGGTCATCGCCCGCTGCAGGCGCTCGGCCAGGGCATCGCCACCGAGTGCCTTGAGCTGGGCCAGGATTTGCTGGGCTGCCGTATCACTCTCAAGATACGTCGAGAACGCGGCGGCAAGCTTTGACGCGTCCTTAAGATCATCGGGTGTCAGCGCCTTAAACTGATCAGACTGCAAAAAGCCCTCAAACAGCTGGTTGGCAAGCGTTCCCACCTGCTGCATTTGCTCGGGCGTGAGTTCCAGACCGTCAAAGACGCCCGAGAAATCTGGGGTTGGCGCTTTGGCCATGATGTCGCCAAAGTCGATGTCCCTACCAACGCCCGAAAGGTCAATATCCAGCCCGGACAAATCAAGACCCGACAGGTCCATACCGCCGGCAACACCCGAGAGCGCAGACGCATCGAACGAGAACGCGCTCTTGAGCGCCGCCTCGTCCACACTGAACATGCTGCCCAGATCCACGCCTTGCTTGGCCTCGCCCTGCAGTTCATCGAAAGACTTGCCCGTAAAGACATCCGTCTCGGGATGCGCAAGCTGCTCTTGCACAATCTGCGAATCGGCGGCGCGCTCCATAAGCCGGCGAGTCAGCGCATGTGTATAGGCAATGCCCGGAGACAATGCACTCGCATTGGCCGTCTCGTTAGGTCGCACCACGCCCACAATGCGCACGTCGATACCGTCGGCAACCTTGGCGGCCATAAAGTCGGCGTCGCCAGACATGTCAGCCCACATGCCGGTCTCTTCGTTTTTGCGATAGGCATCGGCCGGCGACAGCACCTTAAACGTCGTGGACAGCGCATCGTCGTAGGTAAAGTCGGTACCGGTCTCGGGTGCTTTGACCCCACCGTCGGCCGTCATAGCACTGTTAACCAGGTCGTTGAGCTCATCGATATCCAGCGCGCCGATGCTATAGAGCGTGTAGTCGCCCACCGTACCGCGGCTCGAAAGCACCATCACGGCTTCGTTGGCAGACGTGGGCCAATGACCGACGACGACATCGTACTGGCTGTCGAGCAGGCTCTGGTCGTCAATCATCTCGTTAAAGACCGAGGTTCCCATGGATTCCATGCTCACCGTTGCCGCCGAACTTGCGCCTCCGCTCATGGCCTCGGTCATAGCGTTGGGAACAAGCCGGACGGGCTTCTCGTCGCCCTTGCCGGCACGATAGACAACCGGCGATACACCGTAGCCGTACTGAATGGCGTTGACCTCTTTATCGATGCCGTCGCCACCGGCATCGAGCCATGCCTTAAAACTCGTCATGTCATTGGACTTAACGCTCGCAAACATATCCTTTACGGCCGTGACCACGGGAATCTTATCGGTTCCCTTAGCTTTGCCGCCGGCGCTGTCGTCGGACGAATCCACGTTTCCAGGCGAGCCATCATCCGCAGCCCCCTGCCCGCCCATCATGGATGACAGGTCGTAGTCCTGCTTGGAGATCGTAAGCGGGTAACTCGAGAGCGTATCCTCCTCGACCTTTTTGATGTAGTTGTTCACGCCATTGGAGAGCGCCAAGATCGCCGCGATACCGATAATGCCAATCGACCCCGCAAAGGCCGTCATGGCCGTACGGCCTTTTTTGGTCATAAGGTTTCGGGCAGAAAGCCCCAGCGCCGTCACAAAGCTCATCGAGGTTTTGCGCGTAGGCTTGGCCTCGCGGCGCGTGGCGTCAGCGACATCGAAAGGATCGGAATCGTCGGTAATCTTGCCATCCGCCAGGTTAACGATGCGCGTGGCGTATTGGTATGCCAACTCGGGATTGTGCGTGACCATGATGACCAGGCGGTCGCGCGCCACATCCTTGAGCAGGTCCATGACCTGTACGGATGTCGTTGAATCCAAAGCGCCGGTCGGCTCGTCTGCCAGCACAATCTCGGGATCATTAATCAGGGCGCGGGCGATGGCCACGCGCTGCATCTGTCCGCCCGAAAGCTGACCCGGGCGCTTGTTAACGTGCTCGCCCAGGCCGACTTTCTCCAACGCCTCGCGCGCACGCTGACGGCGCTCGGCATGCCCCACGCCCGTGAGCGTGAGCGCCAGCTCCACGTTTTCCAAAATGGTCTGATGCGGAATGAGGTTATAACTCTGGAACACAAAGCCGATGCGGTTGTTGCGGTAGGCATCCCAATCGCGATCGTGAAAGTCCTTGGTCGATATGCCGTCGATCAGCAAGTCACCGGAATCGAAATGATCGAGCCCACCGATAACGTTGAGCATCGTAGTTTTGCCCGAGCCCGAGGGACCCAGAATGGCCACGAACTCGTTATCGCGAAAAGACAGGCTTACGTTGTCGAGCGCCACCTGCGTAAACGACTGCGTAACGTACCTTTTGCAAATACCTTTGAGCTCCAACATGGACGGCAACCTCTCCCACGCGGGCGCACTCGCCCGCTCTCCCCCGCCGTTCGTATTCGACGCGTTTGTCCTACTCTATCCCCATTTTTTACCGGCGCTAGTGAGGAATGTAGGGAACCGCATCAAAAAACGAACGGGACGACGTCCAAAAGAAGAGGTCCCGAGCGGGACCTCTAAATGGTGGAGATTATCTTGAAAGGCAGCAGACTACTCCGCACAGCGGTGCACGATCATCGCCATGCTTTACGCGTTTTCTACTGCTCGCTATTCGCAATCGCCTGGTCGATAAGCTTGTCGAGCGCTGCGCGCTGCTCAGCGGAGCTGATGGCGCCCACGATGGGCTCCCCTACGATGTTGCCATTCTGATCGATGACATACGTCGTCGGGAACGAGAACAGATTTGACGTAAACTTGCCGGCCTCGCTATCCGACTTGAACCAGATGTTCTTATATGTCACGCCCTTCTTGCTCAGCACGTCCTTGGCATCTGCAATCTCGCCCTTGTTGCCATCGAGCGTAAAGGAATTGACGCCCACGACCTGGCCGCCCCTCTCGGCAAGCTCCTGATTCAGTTTCTCAAGATCGCCCAGCTCGCCCACGCACGGCTTGCAAGTGGTGAACCAGAAGTTCATGACGGTGACCTTGTTCTTAGAGAACAGCTCGTCGCTGCTCACGTCGTTGCCATCCAGGTCCTTGCCCGTAAAGCTGGGGAACTTCGTCGCCTCGCTCGAAGCATTGGCGCCGGCCGTCATGCCAGCGGTCGAAGCGTCGACGCTCTCGCCTGCGCTCGGCGTGCTTCCACAGCCGGGGAACTCCTTCTCCAAGCTCTCGAGCTTGTCTTCGATCTCCTTGATCTGCTGTGCACCGGCCTTGAGCGTCTTAAGCTCATCCGCCGTGAACTCATCCTTGGCACCGTCGATGGTCTTGAGCAGGAAATCGCCGTAATTGCTGCCGTCCTCAATCATTGCCGAGTCTTTATTTGCCGCATTAAATACCTTTTCCCACAGCGCGTTATCACTCGAAAAGATCTCGTTCTCCTTCTGCATGAGTTTTGCATACAACTCGGCGGCCTCGTCGGCATTGGCCGGCTTCTGCGCAGTGAGTTCTGCGATCTTAGGATCGGAGCTCGCAGATTCGCTCGCATTGCCACCGGGCGCCGAACATGCCACAAGGCACAAGGCCAATACCGGCACCATAAACAGGGCCGCAATCTTAGAAAGCTTCATAGTCATTCCTCCGTTTTGTCGAAGCTTGTTTACTTTTTATCGGCGGTCAAGGGAAGCTTTTCCGCCGACATATCCAGGCCATAGCGATAGCTGATGGCATCGACAGGACAGGCCCCGATGCACTTTCCGCACCGGATACATTCGGCATGATTGGGCGCGCGGACCACATCAACGTCCATCTGACAAACCTTTGAGCACTTGCCGCACGAGACACATTTGCACGCGTCAACCTGAATCCCCAACAAGGACACCCTATTCATGAGCGCATAGAATGCGCCGAGCGGGCAAATCCATTTGCAGAAGGGGCGGTAGAACAAAACGCTCAGCACTACCACGGCAATGAGAACGGCAAGTTTCCAAGTAAAGAGATGTCCCAGCGCAGATCGAATGCCGGCATTGGCAATGGCCAGCGGAATGGCGCCCTCGAGCACGCCCTGCGGACAGACGTATTTGCAAAAGAACGGATCTCCCATCCCCAGGTCGTTGACCACCAGCACAGGCAGCAATACCACAGCAAACAGCAGCACGAAGTATTTGATATACGTAAGCGCCTTGAGCTTTTTTGCCGAAAGCTTTTTTCCGGGAATCTTATGAAGCAGCTCCTGCAGCCAGCCAAACGGGCACAAAAACCCGCATACAAAGCGACCCAGCAGCACGCCGAGCAAAATGAGCGAACCGGTAACATAGTAAGAAAAGTTGAACTTGGATGAACCTACCACCGACTGGAACGACCCGATGGGGCACGCACCCGATGCCGCGGGGCACGAATAGCAATTAAGTCCAGGTACGCAGACTGTTTTTCCCGCGCCCTGATAGATGCTTCCTTTGGCAAAGTTTGGCAGGTGAATATTGGTGACCAGCGTCGCCGCCGCCTGAATGAATCCGCGAAATCGGGCCAAAACATGCGACGCAGTGTTTTCTCTTTTATCCAATTCCGATACACTCCAAGCACAGCCTAATCGCTTTGGCCAGCACGGCATCCGCCTCGCCACGCATAACACCAAAGCACACCATGGCAATTCCGACGATCAACAAAGCGACCTGTACCATGGGTTTTACCGCTTTGAACAACTCGACCACTCCTTTCGTTACGCGACCATTGGACCATATCGACTATAAAATCCGTGTTAAGCGCGATTTGGAATGTGCAAGGAGACTGTTATGCGTATTTTGATCGTCGAAGACGAGCGAGCGCTGTGCGATGCAATCGCGCGCAGCTTGCGAAACTTGGCGTACAGCGTCGACTGCTGCCACGACGGACAGGAGGCGCTCGACCTGCTGGGCGTCGAAGTCTTTGACCTCGTGGTACTCGACCTCAACCTTCCCCGTATCGATGGCATGACCGTGCTCAGGGAACTTAGGAAAACCGACTGCGAGACCAAGGTACTGATTCTGTCCGCACGCGGCGAGGTCGCCGACAAGGTCGCCGGACTCGACGCCGGCGCCAACGATTACCTTACCAAGCCGTTTCATCTTGACGAGCTTGCGGCAAGGATCCGCAGCCTTACCCTCAGGCGCTTTGCACAAAGCGACATAGTATTAACCTGTGGAAAGCTCCGCTTTGACACCAAGGCGCGCATCGCTTCCGTAGACAGCGAGGCCCTATCTCTTACGCGCAAGGAAACGGGAATCTTGGAATACCTGATGCTTAATCAGGGGCGACCGGTAAGCCAAGAGGAGCTTATAGAGCACGTTTGGGATAGCAGCGTGAACAGCTTTAGCAACGCGACCCGCGTTCACATCTCGTCACTCCGCAAAAAGCTACGCAGCGCTTTGGGATACGACCCGATTCGCAATCGGATTGGAGAGGGCTACGTTATGGAGGATAGCGAATGAAAAGTCTTTCGCTGCAATGGCGCATAACGATTACGACGGCACTGCTCACGTGTGCGGCATGCGTGCTGACGAACTGCCTGGTCGGCTATACGGGCATGCGCTACATGGATGCCATCGGCAGTAACATCTCGGCCTTTAACGCAACCGGCGAAGATTCGCCCCAGGCGTTCGACCCAACGAAAGCGACCCCCGATGACAAGGTCACGATCGTCGTAAACGACGCACAGGAGTCTTTTGGCACGACGACCTGGTACATCACGGCTGGAGTCACACTTCTTGGCGGCGCGCTAGCATACTTTGCGAGCGGCCGTGCACTCAAACCGCTACGGGCTTTTGCAGCCCAGGTTGAGCGTGTGCAACCTGACAACCTAAGCGAAATCAGACTCAGCGAAGATGTACCCACCGAGCTACAACGATGCAGCGCCTCTTTCAACGACATGATCGCCCGTCTTGGCGAAGGGTTCTCTGCACAGCGTCAGTTTACCGGCAACGCCGCACACGAGCTGCGCACCCCGCTCGCCCTTATGCAAGCACAGATTGAACTATTCATCTCCGAGCACCCCGGTTTGCAACCCGAAACGGCCGAGCTGCTCGGCCTGCTACAAGAACAAACCGAGCGCATGTCTCGAATGGCCAAGGTATTGCTCGAGATGAGCGAGCTCCGCAGCGTTCCTTGCGAGGACGATGTGGAGCTTGGTCCCTTGTCCGAAGAGGTCCTCACCGACCTTGCGCCACTTGCCGAGAATAAGGGCATAGCCCTCAATTGTGCTGGAGACGCTTTAGTAATCGGGAACGATGCGCTCCTCTATCGGCTGGTGTTTAACTTGGCCGAAAACGCCATCCGTTACAGCCGCCCCGACTCGACTGTCAACGTCTCCATCAGCGACAGCGACAACCACGTGCTCCTGCGAGTCAAAGATGAGGGCCCGGGAATACCCAAGCAGTACCGTGAGAGCATCTTCCAACCGTTCTTTCGCCTGGATAAATCCCGCAGCAGGGCATACGGCGGCGCAGGACTCGGACTAGCGCTCGTTTGGGAGATTGCAGCGCTTCACGGTGGCACGGTAGAGGTTGAAACAAGTTCCGAGAACGGGACCACCATGCTCGTAAGCCTTCCAAAACGATCCGTAGCGTTAACCGAACAGTAAAACGAAAGGGGTCCCGAGCAACAGGAGTACAATTGCTGCATTGTTGCCACCTGATGGGAGATGGAAGATGGACTGCGATGGCTACCCACGCGTTCCCATGCCGTTGATGTGCACCGCCTTTGTGCCGGGGCAGATTGACGCTGCGGTTGCAGGCATTTCCGACCCCGATTCGCGCGCCATTGCCACGGCAGAAGCTCTGTACTTTCGCGGACAGGCCGCCCTCGCTGCCAAGACGGCGCGCCCCTATCTTGACGCCACCGATCCCGCACTGCGCTATTCCGCATGCTTTATCTGCGGATATGCCAGCCTGTCGCTCAACCGTATCCCCGACGCCCGCCGGTGCCTTGCTGGCATCCTCGATATGCCAACCGACGAGGAGTCGCCCGCCGTCCACGCCACGCATATCCTGTTCGCCTCGGCCGCGAGCGTCCTGTTGCACTTGCCTTCCCCGTATTCCGCCGAAGAGTTTTATCCGCTTGCGGCGCATCTGCCCGAAGGCCTGCGCCTGTTCGCCAGCTACGTGATGGCGCACGCCCTGTACCTGCGCGGCGAATATGGCCGCAGTCTGGGCATGGCAGAAAACGCCCTGATCATGAAACAGGGAAGCTATCCCATCTCGGAGCTATTCCTGCACTTGTCGGCTTCTATGGCATGCATGAGCCTCAAGGACATCGACGCCGCAAAGGCACACTTCGGAGTTGCTTGGAACATTGCGCGTCCCGACGGCCTTATCGAGCTCATTGGCGAACACCACGGCCTTTTGCAGGGGCTTATCGAGGCGTGTCTAAAAACGCGATTCCCTGACGACTTCGCGCGCATCATCGAGATTACGTATCGATTCAGTTACGGTTGGCGGCGCATCCACAACCCCGATTCGGGCGAGGACGTGGCCGACGATCTAACGACCACGGAATTCACCATGGCCATGCTCGCCTGTCGTGGGTGGACCAACGCCGAAATCGCACGCCATATGGGAGTATCGCCGGGCACCGTCAAAAATCGACTGTCCAACGTGTATGCAAAGCTTGGCATCGGCACGCGCACCGAACTGGTCGCGCATATGCTGCGTTAGCGGCCAGACTGCCTAGCGCGGCACGTGCGCCCCGGAGCCCCGGCGCTTCGCTCGCTCAAATTGGACATTTTGGCCCTCGGACGGCACTACCGTGACAGGATGCCTTCTCGCAAAATTGGATTATTTCCACCGATACCTGCGGGATGGGAGCCAAAGATGCTTGATCGCCGTTCGTTACTTGTTGCCGGAGCGTCCTCGCTGGCGAGCATTATGTTGCCGCGCGTGCCGGGAAGCGCAAACGCCTTCATATTGCCGTTCGCCCCCGCCGAGGCATACGCCGACGAAGATGATCCCTTCAAGGTCTTGGTGCTCTCGCGCACCATGTTTGGTGTGGTCGTGGTCGACGTCGCCAACAAGAATACGCCCATCACGGGTGCCCAGGTCACGCTCATATCGCGCTATGCCGCAGGCAAGCAGCTCACCGCCACGACCGATGACGAAGGCACGGCCATCTTTGAGGTCGCCCCTCTTTCAGAAGGCTACGTGGACGAGGCAACGCTTCTCGACGCGTACGACTTTAACGGCGGCATCTCCATTAGCATGGCAGGCTACCGCGATGTCGAGATTCCCCTTGCGCGTATCCAGGGCGGCACCGCTATTACCGCACCCACACGTCCGCTCTCCGATGGTGAGCCGTACTTTCGACAGCTCACGTTCGACGAATGGGACATCCAGTACGCCGACGCCACGTTTATGGCAATGCCAGCGGACGAAGCAGCAAACGACCAGCCCGACACGCACGCTTTTACCGTGCAGGCTCATCTGCCGCAGGGCGGGCAGGCAACGTTGCATATCAATAAAGTGATGCCCGCTGCGGGCAGCTCACCCGAAACCGTCACGCAGATCGGCCAGATCAAGGCCAGCGCATCGGGCGCGGATAATCTGGCGACGTTCACGCTTGAAGACACGTTCCTCGATGCAGCTTCGGGCCTTCTGAAAGAAGGGTGCAAGCTGCGCTTTGTCCTCGACTACCAGGGCAAAACCTACACGCTCTCATCCCCTATGGCCGTTGTTACCGCGCCGGCCGCAAAGGCGGAATCGGGCTCGACCATCATCATCCCACCACCATGGACCAAGAGATCACTCCGTTTGATTTCCCCGCGGCGTTTCCCGGTATCGGCGGCAATAAGTTCACGTGCTGGATGCCCACATTTCCCATTCTGTTCGATTTCTCGTTTGCTGGATACGTGCTGTTTGGCGGAGGGTACAAACCAGCTAGCTATATGAACGATTCGGGCAACCCTGATCCGGAATACTGGAAGAAATCGCCGCGCGAGTCGGGCGCCAAGCAGGCAAACCGCTACCTCGACGAGATGGAAGGGAAGTGGAATCAGTACAAGAGGATGAGTGCCGGTTCGGGCACCGATCCAAGAAACACCAAGCTCCTTCGCCACCATTGCACGCCGCTGTTCACGATGGATATCGCCACACAGCTGTACGGCTCGCTCGCCTACGATTGGGTGGGCAAAACCTGGGGTAACAACAACGACCCCGCATACGGCAATATTAAGGCCCTCTTCCAGGTAAGAACCGACCTCAATTGGACCGAGCAGTTTACCCTAGGACCGGTGCCATTTTTCCTAAACGTCAACCCCTGGGTGCTGGCAAAACTGGCGCTCGCCGTGGGTGCCCACACGCACGGCAGCGGCGCGGCGTTTTTTAAAAACATTTCGCTCGACTATTCAAACACGTCGGGCTCGTTCACCATTCAGATCGGGCTTGCCGTCACCTTTGGCGCCGGCGTTGCAGGCGTCGCTTCGTCTGCCGTGCGCGGCGCCGCATCCCTCACGCTGTTCATTGGGTACGAAAAGGCAAATGGACACCAGCTTCCGCGACTGCGTGTAGGTGCAGACGTCGATGTCGATGTAATACTCCAGTTCGTAATGTTCAAGTGGACCACCAAGGCTTGGTCGGGGTCGTGGCCCACACTCATCGATTCGTGGAATATGTCGGTGAACAATGGCGACCAGTATGTGCTCCAGCGCTCTGAGCTCGCATTGGATGGAGATACGCCTTATACGCTGGATGCCTGCTTCGGCTCGGCCGGCAACGCCGAGGCGGGTGGTGTGCCGCAATTTATCGCATCGGCCACCATCGTCACCAACGCCGAACTGCTCGCACGCGCCGAGGTTAAGGCCACTGCCGTAAACGCCGCGCCTGTCGTGCGCGATTGGGATCAAGCGGTCACGCGCATTGAGCTCGAGGCGGATGCAGAAAGCGACGACACGGGACAGGTCGAGCATTTCGTCCATGCACTGATAGAGAACGACGAAAACGCCGCGCCGATGTATGAGTACACCTACATCGGTCAGGCAACGAACACCGTTGCCGACCCGAACGCCGATTCTGCCGGCGTGTCGGAGGACGAGCGTGGCGGCATCAAGCCCTCGAGCGACAACGTGCTGTTTGCTGGCGTGCTCAGCGAAGCCCACATGAAGCTGGCAATGATTGCCGGCGTAGAATGCCTGTTCCGTATCGCCTCGGTGCGCTACGGCGACAATGGTCGCTCGCGCCTGGTGGTACACACAAAGGCAAACGGAACGTGGTCCGCTCCCACGCCTGTGGACTTTCCCCTTGGGTTTGGCGAGGGCGACGTGGAGCGCGACAGCATATACGATTACGACTTCGACGTAGTGGAATATACGGACGGAAGAGGAAACCAGGACGCCTACGTGCTGCTGGTCTCGGGCGAGCGCCCCGCCGGCGACGACACCCTTTTCGATATGGCAAGCACAGCCGGCATACTGTCCGTTGTGCGCCTGCGCATAAGCAACGACGGAGTTCGCGTGGTATCGCACACGTCGTGGCGCAGCATCTCGCGCGGCCGCCTTCAGGAGGATGGCTACCATTGCCTGCAGTGCCCACGCATCACGGTGGGCAAGACACTTGTCAACGGGCGCCTGTCGGGCGCCTACCTCCACCGCCGCGGAACCACCGCAGAAAAGGCGCTCGGCAGCGAGGCCGAGGTTGCGCTGGAGTGCTTTACCCTGTGGTCGGACGTTTCGGGCGACAGCCTGACGTTCCGCCAAGTTCTCCGCTTTCCGCAGGCACCGTCGAGCATCGAGCTCGGCGCGCCCGAGAATATCAACGGCAAAATGGTGGTGCCCGTTGCGTACGAGACCGCAGACGGTTGCGGCTGCACATCGTACGCCGTGATCGGCCAGTCCATTGCGGGCTGGGGCGTTATGTCACCAGACGCCACGGTACCCCGTGCGGTGCCATGGCCACAACATTCGGGCTTTTTGGCAACCGTCAACGAGCAACTGCAGCATATTACTTGGACGCGAGGCGCATCGGTATTTGCAACGCAGCCCGTGGGTGCCGCAGGCTGCGGCCCGGCATCGTTCAGCGTAAGCAACAACGGCAGGTGCGTGCTCTATGTAGAGAACACCGATGGCAAGGTGGGACAAACCTACGACGAAGAAGGCAACCCGGTAGCAGTGATGGGCAAGCACTTCCGCATCTTCGCCAGCACCTTGGCAGGCGATCTGTTCACGGAGCCGTTCGTGATGTGCGAGCTGGACCATCCCGTCGATCAGATAACGACATTTTTGACGTCGGGGAGCATGCTCTCCGCGCTCGCCACGCACATTGTGAGCGCGGAGAAGAGCGAGGCAGAACTACACGGCATCGAAGTGCCCTTGGTGGCGTGTGCCACTCCGACGGGCGCAGTCGCTACCTCGGGCGCGGTGGTGCCCGGAGCAGCAGGCGAATCCTTCATGGTCACGGTGCGAAACGACGGCAACACCTTGCTGACCGCCGGCACGATCGATCTGTACCGAGAGGGCTCCAGTCAGCCGTTCTCCAGCGCATCCATCGGGTTCGGAGTGAACGCACGCATGGCATCGATCTACGATCCAGAGCTTGCCGAGGACGCTTCGGCCAACGACATGACACACGTGAAGTACACGCTCGAGACGCTGGGCGCACATTTTGCAACGCACCCGCTGGTAGCCGACAGTGGCAACGCCGTGCTGGCACCGGGTTGCACGGCACAGTTCCGCATGAGCTTCGCCATCCCCGAGAGTTGGAGCGACGAGGTGGGCAAACGCGTAACGCTATATGCGAAGGCGCGTGACCTGGTGGCACTCGATCCCGTAACGCTCGAGGAAATTCGACCGGGCGCAAACTCGGCGCTGGGTGCCGTACTGCACGAGCTTCATGTGCCCGACGCGGCATGCGAACGCTCAGAAGTTCAGGTCGGCGTATGCGACAGCGCGGATACGACAGGACTTCACGACGCCCCGATGACAGTAGACGGCGATGGCGGCTCGAGTGGCGGCGGTTCCGGCACGGGAGGCAGCTCCGACGGAAGCAGCTCCGGCAGTGGCAAGGACCACGGCAATAACAAGCGCTCCGGAAAAGCGGGCGCGCTTGCGGGCACGGGCGATGTCAACGTCCCCCTGACGGCAGCCGCTGCAGCACTCGCCGCGGCAGGCGCCGGTCTTATCGCCTACAGCGCCCGCCGCACGGCACTCGAAAACGACACCGCCAATGAGGTCAATTCGGATAGGCCTCGCTAGCTCCTAGTTACTTTTGTGTGAAACGCCGACTCGGCTCATCGAGCACCAAAAAGGGCTGGCCCCGATAACTCGGAGC
>URAQ01000005.1 GCA_900545875.1 uncultured Collinsella sp. | reverse complement strand
AGACCCATGACCTTCTGGTCCTGCTCGGTAACGCCCACGGAGGCGTCGACGACGAGCAGCGCCACGTCGGCGCGGTCGATGGCGCGCAGGCCGCGGACCATCGAGTAGTACTCGATGTTCTCGTACACGGTGCTCTTCTTGCGAATGCCTGCGGTATCGACCATGCGGTAGTGTTTGCCGTTGCGCTCGACGACGGTATCGATGGCGTCGCGCGTGGTGCCGGCGATGTTGGACACGATGGAGCGGTCGGCGCCCAGGATGCGGTTAAACAGCGACGACTTACCGGCATTGGGGCGGCCGATGATGGCCACGTTCAGCGCATCGGGGAACTCGTCGGCGACCTCGTCCTCCTCCTCGGGTAACAGGGCCACGATGTCGTCGAGCAGGTCACCCGTGCCGTGGCCGTGCAGGGCCGAGAGCGGCGTGGGCTCACCGATGCCGAGCGAATAGAACTCCCAGATGCTGTCGTTCTCGCGATCGGGGTTGTCGAGCTTGTTCACCAGCAGAAAGACCGGTTTGTCGCAGCGCTTGAGCACCGGCATGAGGTTTACAATACCACGCTCGATGACCTGGCACGTCGTGAGGCCGCCGGCGATATCTTTGTGGTGCGTCCGAGCGAATCGGTGAAGGTGCCGTCGCTATGCCGCGAACCGGATGAGCTCGAGCGCATCTACCAGGTCGGTCGCCGCGATGCGGAGGCGACCTTGCCCGCGCTGGAAGCGTATCTGGCGGGGTAAGGGTCGCATACGGAAAGCGCATCCCAGAATGGACGTCCAAACTGGGATGCGCTTTCCATTGCTGAAGATATGAGGCTGCGAATCAGCTGCTCGGCCTATGCCTATGCTTGCTGCCAGGTGTCGACAAGCTCCTTGGCCGCGGCGTAGGGGTCGTCGGCGCTGCAGACGGCGCTCACCACAAAGAAGCCGTCGACGCCGGTGGCCTTAAGCTGCGGCAAGTCGGCTGTCTTAACGCCGCCGCCCACCACGATGGGCACGGGGCTTGCCGCGTAGAGTGCGGCCAGGTCCTCAAAGCTCTTGGTGATGATAGAGCCGTCGGCCGCGCGTCCGCAGTCGCGCTTGGTCTCGGTCTCGTGGAGCGGGCCGATGCCCAGGTAGTCGACCAGGCTCATGTCGGCGGTCTTGACGTACTCGAGCATCTCCTCGCAGCGGGCCGAAAGGCCCACGATGGCATCGGGGCCCAAAAGTTTGCGGCAGACCTCGACGGGAATATCGCTCTGGCCCATGTGCACGCCATCGACAGCAATACCCTGCTCGCGCGCGGCGAGTACGCAGTCCAGGCGGTCGTCGATTAGCAAGGCGACCTGACCGGTCTTGCCGGCCTGTGCGATTGCCTGCGCGGCGTCGCCGGTCAGCGCAATGATCTCGCGGGCGCTTGCCACTTTGGAGCGCACCTGGATGCAGGTAAAGCCTGCGTCGAGCGCCTGGGCCACCACATTGCCCACGGGACGTCCCAGCGTGTTTTCGGGGCCGAGTACCAGATAGGCCGAGATATCAAGGTTGTCGCGGATGCTCATCGTGCTTCCTCCTGCTTCTTGATCTGTGCTTCCATGCGCTCGAGCTTGCCGGTCATGGTGTCGGTAAATCCGGGCCGAATGTCGGCTTTGAGCACGACTTCGGTGCGGATGCCCTTGTTCGCCAACACAAAGGTTGCGTCGCGCACGACCTGCATGACCTCGTCCCAGTCGCCCTCGATCTCGGTGAACATCGAGGTGGTGCGGTTGGGAAGGCCGCTCTCGCGAATGACGCGCACGACCTCGGCGACCTCGGCGGACAGCTCATCGCCGGTGCCGCATGGGGCGATGGCCACGGCGACGAGTGTGTTCATGCCGGTATTGGTTGCGGGCTCGGACATGGCTTATGCCTCCTCGAGCTCGAGTCGGTTATCGGCGATGTCCTGGGCGGTCGCGCGGTAGAGCTCGTCGATAAAGGCGACCTTAAAGCTTGCCGGGGCATCGGCGACGGCGGCGGCACGCGTGCCGGCAACGTTGTAGACGGCGGTGCCGCAGATGGCTGCCGTAAACGGATCGGCAGCGCAGGCGTACACGGCCAGCACGCCGCCCTGCGAGCAGCCGCAGCCGGTGATCTTGGACATGAGCGAGCTGCCGCCGTGGGACTTGGCCACGGTCGTGCCGTCGGTAATCAGGTCGACTTCGCCCGAGATGACCGCGGCGCCGCCGGTGTAGCGGGCGAGCGCCACGGCGGCATCGCGGGCGGCGTCGACCGTGTCGGTGGTATCGACGCCGCGTACGCGGCTCAGATCGGCCGCCTCGCCCTCAAGACCCCACAGGCCGGCGAGCGCGATGATCTCGGAGGCATTGCCGCGCACGATGGCGGGCTTGTACTGCTTGAGCTCGTTTACCAGCTGGGTGCGCAGGCTACCGATGCCCAGGCCCACCGGATCGAGCACCCAAGGCTTGCCGGCGTCGTGTGCCGCCTTGGCCGCTCGGGGAATCGTCTGCTCGTAGATGGGGAAGAGCGTGCCCATATTGAGATAGATGGCGCCGCCGCCGGCAACGAGTGCCTCGCCCTCGTCGGGCAGATAGACCATGGCGGCAGATCCGCCCACGGCGAGCTGTGCGTTGGCGACAAAGTCGATTGTCACCGTGTTGGTGATGGAGCCTGCCATCGGATTGGTGGCGCGAATCTCCTCCACGGTCTTGACCATATGCTGCTTAAGCTGTTCCGAATCAATCACTGCACATGCCTCCTTGGCATAGAAAAGGGGCGCTGTGCATAGACAGCGCCCCTGTAAAGGCGGCATGCTCCCTACGCCAGCATTAACTGACAGGTTCAAAGGATTGGGCCCCATGCCCTCTCAGCCTTGTGGTTTGCACCGCTGGCACTCCCGCATCGAATCTGTTGTCCCCTATACTAGCGCACCTGCCAATAAGGGACAGGTTTATTTTGGTAGGTGGCAACTGGGGCGTTGCATTTTCCCAGATAAAACCTGCCAAAATAAACCTGTCCCTTATTGGCAGGTCGTTACAATGGTTACGGTGAAAATGACTGGGGGATTCTATGATCAAACTTGTGCTGACCGATATGGACGATACGCTGATTCCAGCCGGGCATGACGGCGCCAGCGACTACGCCATCGAGGGCATTCATGCCATGCAGGCGGCGGGTCTGCACTTTGGCCCGGTTTCGGGTCGCCAGCCGTCCGCGATGGGCTGGATGTTCAAAAATCGTTCCGAGTGCTTCTCGACCGGCGCGTTCTGCAACGGCCAGGTCATGTTTGTGGACGGCGAGGCGGTAGCCTCGCATGCGACCGACAACGCCGCCCTTATGCGCTTGGCTGACTACTTGGAGCAAGAGACCGACGATACGTATCTGAAGGTCTACAGCCTGGGTGACGACTTTTGGGATAACGATGCCTATTGCGTGACGAGCGACCCCGAGCGCGTGCGCCGCGCCATGGAGTCGGGCGGCAACGCATGGCTCAAGGGCGAAGAGGCCCCGTGCCGTCCTGTCGTCGATGACGCGTCGGTGTTCAAGGCGAATATCTGGAGTGCTCGTTCGCGTGAGGAGCTCGCGGAGCTACGCGAGCGCGTTGCCGCTGAGGTGCCGGAACTCTCGCTCGTGTTTCCTAACAACCGCGTGCGCCTGTTCGACATTCTTCCAGCAGGTTGGGACAAGGGTTGCGCTGCGCTGGAGTTGGCGCGCGCTTTGGACCTGACGTCCGACGAGGTGGCCGTATTTGGCGATTCCGATAACGATCTGCCCATGATCGGTGCCGTCCCCAACTCCGTTGCAGTCGCCAATGCCAACGAGGCCGTCACGGCTGCCGCGCGCTGGCATATCGGCGCTGCGGCAGACGATGCGGTTGCCGGGGCTCTGCATCAGATTGCCGCCTGCGCCGCGACGGGGGAGATGCCGTCGTTTATGCGTCAGATGGACGCGGCGGGTCTTGACGTCACGAACGTCTAGGGAGGGCGCTATGAAGCTTCAGCAGCTCAGGTATGTCGTCAAAGTTGCCGAATGCGGCAGCATCACCGAGGCCTCGCGCCGGCTCTTCGTGTCGCAGCCTTCGATTACCGCGTCGATCCGCGACCTCGAAAACGAGATGGGCGTGCACATCTTTGAGCGCACCAACAAGGGTGTCATTGTGTCCGAGGAGGGCGAGACCTTCTTGGGCTACGCGCGACAGGTGCTCGACCAGGCCGATCTGCTCGAAGGCAAGTACAAGGGCGCGTCCGAGCAGGTGCCGCACTTTAGTGTGAGCTGCCAGCATTATTCCTTTGCCGTTAATGCGTTTGTCGATGTGATCCGCGAGTTCGATGCCGCGCGCTACGATTTTACCCTGCGCGAGGAGCAGACTCACGAGATTATCGAGGACGTCGCGCATATGAAAAGCGAGCTCGGCATCTTGTACCTGTCCGAGCATAACCGCGAGGTTATCGAGCGTATGCTCGCCGCCAACGGGCTCGTATTCGAGGGGCTCTTCTGCGCCGCGCCGCATGTCTTTGTATGCGCCGATCATCCGCTGGCGGGTCGCTCGAGCGTGACGCTCGAGGACTTGGAAGACTACCCGTTCCTGTCCTATGAGCAGGGCAGCTATAATTCGTTCTACTATTCCGAGGAACTGACCTCGACGTTTGAGCGTCGCAAGAATATCCGCGTGCGTGACCGTGCGACACTGTTCAACCTGGCTATGGGCCTTAACGGCTACACGGTGTGTTCGGGCGTGATCAGCCATGAGCTCAACGGCCCCGGCATCATCTCGATTCCGCTCGATGTGGACGAGTACATGGAGATCGGCATCATCACGCGCAAGAACACGACGCTCACGCGCTACGGCCAAGCCTATATCGACGCGATTCGTCAGCATATCTAGGGTGCTGTGCTCCGCACGGTTCAAGTCTCTTTATGGCAGTCCAGACTGATATAGGAAACATCTATATCAAACTGTTATAAACATATATTTTACGATGGCCACATGAGCGCTCATACTCTGTCTCGGTAAAGCAACCAATGCAAAGGGAGATATCTATGAGCACTTTGATTCAACCGAACGCGCCGTTTCGCGCCGATATCGTCGGCAGCTTTCTTCGTCCGCAGGCCGTAAAGGATGCCCGCGCTGCCTATGCGGCAGGCACGCTTGACGCCGAGGGGCTTAAGGCCGTCGAGGACGACGCCATTCGCGATTTGGTGGACAAGCAAAAGGCCGCTGGCCTGCAGGTGATTACCGATGGCGAGTTCCGCCGCAGTTACTGGCACCTCGACTTTATGTGGGGGCTCAACGGCATTGAACGCCGTACCTCGCGTACGGGCTATATGTTCCACGACGAGGAGACCACGGCCGATACCGCCGTGGTGACCGGCCCCATCAGCGGCGAGAACCACCCCTTCGTCGAGCACTTCAAATTTGTCAAGGCGCTCGAGGGGGAGGGCCAGGTCGCGCGCCAGACCATCCCGGCGCCGATCCAGACGTTCTCTGAGGTCACGCTCGATCGCTGCGACGGCCAGCAGGAGAGCCTGCGCGCTGTCTATAAGACCGATGAGGAACTTGCCGACGCCATCGCTGCCGCTTATCGCACGGTGATTGCCGACCTGTACGCAGCAGGCTGCCGCAACATTCAATTTGATGACTGCACCTGGGGCATCTATTGCGATACCGACTTTGTCGCCAAAACCGGCATGAGCCCGGTCGACCTGCAAAAGGTAAGCGAGCTGGGCGTGGCGCTCAACAACGCCGCCATCGAGGGCAAGCCCGATGACCTTGTCATTAACACGCACGTGTGCCGTGGTAACTACCATTCTACCTATGCCTTCGAGGGCGGCTACGACCCCATTGCGCCGTACCTGTTCGCAAACGAGGATGTCGACGCATTTTACCTGGAGTTCGATACGCCGCGCGCCGGTGGCTTTGAGCCGCTCAAGCACGTTGCTCCCGGCAAGAAGGTTGTGTTGGGCCTGGTGACCACCAAGGCCGCTGAGCTTGAGGACGAGGATGCCATCGTCGAGCGTATTCACGAGGCGGCAAAGTACGTGCCGCTCGAGAACCTGTACCTGTCGCCCCAGTGCGGCTTTGCCAGCTGCGAGATTGGCAACAAGCTGACCGAGGACGAGCAATGGGCAAAGATCGCGCTGGTCAAGCGCATTGCCGAGCGCGTTTGGAAATAGCGCTAGCGTTTGCAGGTGGCGGCGCGTGCGAGACGTGGCGTATCGCGTACAATGGTTCGGATCGTATCGTTCGGGCAGGTTATCCGCTATGCCCGAGCGCCCTTCCATTCGAAAGGACATCCATGTCCCAATCCTCGACGCCCGCCGTCACCGATGCCATCTACGATGCATCGTCGCTTGGCCGCCCGCGCATGTTCCTGCTCGGTCTGCAGCACCTGTTTGCCATGTTTGGCGCCACGGTGCTGGTGCCCGTGCTCACCGGTCTCTCGGTTTCGGCGACGCTTTTGTTTGCCGGCTTGGGAACGCTGCTGTTCCACTTCCTGTCGCGCGGTAAGGTGCCGGCATTTTTGGGCTCATCGTTTGCCTTTATTGCCGGTTATGCCGCAATCGCGCCCAACGGCGAGACCGAGCTTTTGCCTTACGCCTGTCTGGGCGTAGCTTGTGCCGGCCTGCTCTATCCGGTGCTGGCGGCCCTGTTCCGCGCCTTTGGCGCCAAGCGCGTCATGCGCTTCTTCCCGCCGGTGGTGACTGGCCCTATCGTCATTTCCATCGGTCTGATCCTGGCAAGCTCCGCCATTGCCAACTGCCAGACCAATTGGTTCGTCGCCGTTATCGCCGTGGCAGTGATCGTCATCTGCAACATCTGGGGCCGCGGCATGGTCAAGATCGTGCCGATCCTGCTGGGCGTTGCGGTGAGCTATGCCGTTGCGACTGCGCTCGGCGAGGTTGATTTCTCGGGCGTTGCCGCCGCTCCGTGGGTCGGTCTGCCCATCGTGTGGGACAACACCGTGTTTGCACTCTTTGGGCCGCAGTTCGATAGCGGTCTTGCCACGACGGCCATCATCACCATCATGCCGCTGGCCTTTGCGACCATGATCGAGCATATCGGTGATATCTCGGCTATTGGCTCCACTTGCGAGCGTAACTACATCGCCGACCCCGGCCTGCACCGCACGCTGCTCGGTGATGGTCTTGCCACGATTCTGGCTTCGCTCTTTGGCGCTCCGGCCAACACCACGTATGGCGAGAACACCGGCGTGCTTGCCCTGACGCGTGCGTTTGACCCGCGCGTGATTCGCATTGCCGCGTGCTGCGCTATCGTGCTTTCGTTCTGCCCCAAGTTCGCTGCCGTGATTGCCGCCATGCCGGCGTGTGTAATCGGCGGCGTGTCGCTTGTGCTCTACGGCATGATCAGTGCCGTAGGCGTGCGCAACCTCATTGAGAACCAGGTCGATTTCCAGAACAACCGCAATGTGCTGGTGGCGGCTCTGGTGCTCGTGCTTTCACTCGGCATTGCCTACAGCACCGCCGGTGCCATCGTGCTTGAGCTGGGCGGCGTGACGATTTCGCTTTCCGGTCTTGCCGTGGGCTCGCTGGTGGGCATCGTACTCAATGCCATCCTACCGGGTAACGACTTTGAGTTTGATGTCTCCGAGCTTGAGGAAGCTGTTGAGTAACAGCTGCGTTCAGCTAAAACAAGATATGGTGCCCATGCGTATATGCGCGTGGGCACCATTTTTAATGCGTCAGTATCCAGTGTATGCCGCGGGCCATGCGCAAGTCGGTTTGGGCAAAGTGATTGCCGGGGTTGAGCTCCAGCGTTGTTGGAATGCCGCGCCCGACGAGCAACGCTTCCATCGTGCGTGTGTCGTCGAGTACATGCCGCATCATGCGGCTGGGCGTCTTGGCCTCCTTTTTGCCGAGTGACAGGTAGACGGCGTCGGGCGTAACTGCCATCGCGTGCTCGTGCGCATAGTCGATAAAGCCAGGAAACCACAGGGACCCCGATGCGCTCGTGGCGCGGTCAAAGGCGTCGGTTTGCCAGAGGGACCAGAGCGCGAAGAGGCCCGCGAGCGAGTAGCCGGCAATGCAGCGCCAGGTGGGCGGCAGTGGGAGCGATAATTCGACCTTTGGGATTATCCGGTTCAGCAGTTCATCGAGAAATCCGGACGCCTGCCCACCAAAGGGTTCGGCATCGCGCACGGTCCCGTCGCATGCCCAGGGGCTCAGCTCGCGATTCCAATCGAGCCCGCCAATGGCGACGAGGGTGAATGGCGGGCAGTCGAGCTCTCGGCAACGGTCATAAACATCGCTACCGTCGCCCATGACCACGGGGAGGTAAATGACAGGTGCGCTTTCCGTATGCTCCGAATGAACGGTTATCTGCTTTTGCGCTTCCAAGGCAGGCTTCTCTCAGTGTTGTGATATCGGCAGCCCCAATTGTCGCACGCTAGCGCATACAGGTTGGGCTGCATTAAGAACAATCGCATGCGCGCCGCGCGAGCGCGAACGGGAAAACGCCACCGCCGGAGGGGAGCTCGGCGGTGGCGTTGCTAAACGGTGTGCGGGCTAGCACTTCTGTGGGTGCCGTCTCGCGCGTTAAAGGCCAAAGGCGTTTATGAGCGCTTGCGGCTCACCACGGCGCCCGCGGCGATGGCGGCTGTTCCTGCAAGGGCGGCTGCCACGATGGCTGCGCTCGAGGCGTCGCCGGTTGCTGCGAGTTTGCCGGTGATCTTGGCTCCCGTGGCTGCAACTGCAACGGTCTTGGTCGTCTTCGTGCCCTCGGACTTGGAACCCTCGGGCTTGGTCTCGCCGGGCTTCTCCTCGGGTTTGATCTCCTCGGGAGGCGCGATGACCGTGCTCTTGGCGACAGCTTCGTCGTAGGGGGAGTCGACCGTGGCGTCGCCCGTGCCGATGGTTTGACCCGCCTCGTAGGAGATGCTGGAGCCGTACTCTTCTTCGTAGCGATAGTTAATGATCTTGCCGCCTGCGGGCGCCTGGATGGGAGCGCCTTCGATCTTGATGGTGCCGATCGCCTTGCCATCTTCGCTTATGGCAAGAGCGAAGATTGCCGCCGTGTCTCCCTCAGCCGTGAGCTTGCTGCGGACGATCGAGATACTCGCGGGCGTGATGCCCTCGTAGGTCTGGGCGAAGATACCGATGTTCAGACCCCTAGGCTCAGGGATGACCGCGCCGCTTTGGTCGTTGCTGTAGTGATCGGGGCCATCGCCACCGGTCTCGACATAGCGGGCTATAGCCTTAACAACGGAGTCGCTGATGTAGATGTGGCCGCCAGCGACGTTTGGCTGGTGGTTTCTGGTAGAGATTGCAACCGAGAATTTGCCTTCCGCGAACGCGTCCACGATGGAACCATTCTTGATGACGATGTCATCCCCGTCAGTGATGAGGGCGATGGCCTGGCCGCCGCTCGCGCTTGTACGGACCGTCACGGTCGCGTGATCGAGCGTAACGCCCTTGTAGGCATAGACACCATATTCAACACCGCTTGCGTCAAGGGAGGCGTTCGTGACCGCGAGACTGCCCTCAGTGTCGACGGCAAGATCTCCCTCGGAGTTCGCCTTGACCTGGCTGCCGCCTGAGATGTTGATGCCGTCTTCAGCCCAAATCGCCGCTTCTTCTATCGAGCTTGCTTCTACCTTGCCACCGCCTTTGATGGTCAGGTCACTGCCTGCGGCGATGCCGTAGCCTTCGCCTCCTTTAGCGATCACTGTGCCAGAGGAATCGATGGTGGTCTTGCCCTTGGATTGGATACCTTCGGTATCGCCCGTTGCATTCACGGTGCCCGAGCCCGTGATAGAGAGGTCGCCCTTTGCCTCAATTCCGTCGGCAGTAGTACTTGTGGTGTTCACGGTGCCTGGGCCAGAAATGGAGAGGTCGCCTGTGGATTTAATTGCATCGGTCTCGGCTGTCACATTGAGCTCATCCGTGCTATTCGAGCTCGTTATGTTCAACTCCGCTTTCTGGTTAGTGCCATCCTGCGCTTTGATGGCGGCTCCGGTGTAATCGGGCTCGGTTTTCACGGTGTTTTTGCCCTCGTAGGCAATGTTGAGCTTACCTGCAGCCTGGATCGCACCGCCGTCATAGCCGTTGAGCCTCATGTCGTCGGCGCCGTCCCAGCTCCAGGTGCCGGCGGCGTCTCCCGTGGGCCCCGCGGCCGCTTCGTGGCGGACGCCGCCGACGTCCACCCACTCGGCCGCGAGCGAGACGCTCGGCATGAGCAGCGAGCTTGCCGTGAGCGCGCATACGGCGCCCACGACGATGCGGCGTGTCACGCGGCGCCAGCTGCCGTGTGCGAGCAGCGTGCGACGGCGCACGTCGGGCTCGGCAAAATGGGCTCCAGAGGTTTTGTCATTGCGCTTGGGGGTCGTGAACAGGGCGGCCATGGTTGCTCCCATCCTCATAGGGCCTATGCGACTACGCCCAGCATATCTGCAGGATGTAGCCGGCGGTAGTGCCGTTTGGAGGGCAAAATGTCCAAAACTCGGGAAGCAATACATCGCGCGTCCGTGCGTTGCCTGGCTTTAAAAGAAAAGCGCGGAGCCGCTCGATGCGATTCCGCGCTTTGGTGTTCTGCTTTGGCAGCTTTGCCGCTACGCTACAAAGAAGTAGACGAGGAAGGCGAGGGCTGCGATCCACATGAGCGGCTTGATCTTGGAGGCCTCGCCCTTAAAGAGCGCGACGATCACGTAGGCGATAAAGCCTAGGCCAATGCCGGCAGAGATGGAGTAGGTAAAGGGCACGCCGGCGACAATCATGAACGCCGGGAAACCCTGCGACACATCGGACCAGTCGATCTCGGAGGCCTCGCTCATCATGAGGTAGCCGACGTAGACCAGAGCACCGCAGGTGGCGGCACTGGAAACGATGGTGACGATGGGGGAGAAGAACGCGGCGAGAATGAACAGCACGCCGGTGGTGACGGAGGTGAGGCCCGTGCGGCCACCGTCGGCAGCGCCAGAGGTGGACTCGACGAAGGTGGTGATGGAGGAGACGCCCATGAAACCGCCCACAGCAGCGGCGGCGGAGTCGACGATCAGGATCTCCTTGATATTCTCGACGTTGCCGTCGTCGGTGAGGAACTCGCCCTGCTTGGCCACGGCCATCGCGGTGCCCATGGTGTCGAAGAAGTCACTCATGAGCAGCGAGAACGAGATGACGAGGAGCGTGGGGTCGGTAAGGACCTTGACGATGGCGGGCACGCCGCCGGCGTCGGCGATGGGGCCACCGATGCTCGAGAAATCGAGCGGGGCGATGATACCGGTCGGAGCCTGGGTCACACCTAGGGGGATACCGGCGATGACGGCGACGACGATGCCGATGAGCAGCGAGCCGGGGACGTTGCGGCAGGCGAGGGCGACTGTCACCAGGATGGAGATGATGCCGACGATGAAGGTGGGGGAGGTGATGTCGCCCAGACCGACGAGTGTACCGGCGCCAGCGGTGATAATGCCGGCATCGCACAGGCCAATCATGGCGATGAACAGGCCCAGACCCACCGAGATGGCGTGACGCAGGACAACCGGGATGGCGTCCATGATGGCCTCGCGCAGGCCACAAAGCACGAGCAGCAAGATGACGACGCCCTCAAGGAAGATGACGCTCATGGCCACGTGCCAGTCACCGCCGCAGACGGTGGTGGTGATTCCAGCGATCATCGCGTTGACGCCTAAGCCCGATGCGCAGGCGAGCGGGCGGTTGGCGAAGATGCCCATGCAGATGGTCATGATGCCGGCGCCCAGGCAGGTGGCGCAGGCGAGCGCTCCCGCATCGATGCCGGCGCCCGAGAGCACCGCAGGGTTGACGGCGATGATGTAGGCCATCGCCAGGAATGTTGTCAGTCCAGCGCGAAGTTCGGTCCCGATTGTGGACTTGCGCTCACTGACGTGAAAAAGTTCGTCCATGCATACCCTTTCCTTGTTCGGCCCCGAGTTTAGGCCGATTGACACGAACTCAACTACTATATCGCCTTTGAAAGGCTGATGTTCCTCGCATGTTGATGTTCGGCGCTTTGTAGCAGACGGACGGTATTTTTCGCATGAAAATGTGTGGGTACCGTATACTTAAGCAGTTACAACGACCCCTATGGAGGAACGTATGATTAAAGAGCTCTGCCACGACGAGGCTATTCTGTCCCAGCGTTGCGAGGTCGCGACCGTCGAGGACGAGTCGGTGGCACAGGACCTGATCGATACCATCAAGTCGCTCGACGATGCCGGCTGCCTTGCCGCCAACCAGATCGGCGTCACCAAGAAGGTCTGCGTCTATCTGGACGACGCCGGCGAGCCCCATGTGCTCTACAACCCCCGTCTGGTGTTTGGCCTGGGTGCCAGCAAGATGGAGGAGAGCTGCCTGACGCACGAGGAGGTCACCAAGTCCACGCGCTATATCAAGTGCAAGGTCGCTTATGACGTGATCGTCGACGGCAAGATGCGCGAGCGCAAGCAGGACTTCGTCGGCTTTGAGGCGCAGATGGTTCAACACATGATTGATCACTGTCTCGGTAAACTCGTCTAGGACGATTTGATCGGGGATTGAACCGGTGCTTTGGCCCGGGCGTGACATTGTTGTCATGTCCGGGCTTTTGTGTTTAGCGCCTTTTTGTTTGGTGACAATAAGCTTAGCAAGAACATAAAGCTAGGAGGCGCTATGTGTACGAGTATTCGATTTACCGATAATTCTGGTCACATGTATCTGGGCCGCAACCTCGACTGGAGCTTTGACTACGGCCAACAGGTTCGCGTGATGCCGCGCGGGTTTCACATTCCGTATTCGTTTATCGACGACGCGACAGCGGCACACGCGGTGATCGGTATGTGCATCGATTACAAGAACTACCCTATGTTCTTCGATTGCGGCAACGATGCGGGCCTCGCCGTGGCGGGCCTCAATTTCCCGGGTTATGCCGAGTATGCCGATGACCCTGTCGACGGCAAGACCAATATCGCGGCCTATGAGTTTCCCCTGTGGGTGGCAGCGACGTTCTCGACGGTCGACGAGGTCGAGGCTGCGCTGCACGATACGGTGATTGTCGCCAAATCTGCCGGAGAGGGGCTGGGCGTGTCGTTGCTCCATTGGATTATCGGCGACAGCCAGCGTAGCATCGTGGTCGAGATGATGGCTGACGGCCTGCATGTATACGACGATCCGGTCGACACCCTTGCCAATCAGCCCACCTTCCCGTGGCACATGGAAAACCTGCGCACCTATATCACGGCCACAAGCGACTTTCCGCAGACGGCGACATGGCGTGGCGCCGAGCTCAAGCCCTATGGCGCGGGTGCCGGCATGCGCGGTATTCCGGGTGACTGCTATTCGCCGAGCCGTTTTGTAAAGGCGGCGTACCTCAATGCCAATTACCCGCAAAAGGAAAGCGAGACCGAAAACGTCGTCCGCATGTTCCGCTCGCTCGAGGGCGTGGTGATGATCGAGGGGGCGTCCAGGATGGGCGATGGCAAGTTCGAGAAGACTATCTACACCGGATGCTTTAGCGCGCGCACGGGCAATTATTACTACGCGATGTATGGGGACCCGTCGATTCGCTACGTGAGCCTGATGGATGCCGAGGGCGCGAGCCCCGATAGGCTCGTGGTTCCCGAGCCGCGTCGTTCGTAGCCGTTAGCTTTACTGCAATGCAAAGCGGCCCTGCGTCTCTCGTGAGGTGCAGGGCCGCTGTCGTTGATTTGTGACGTCGCTAGAAGTTGGCGTCGTTGAGCTGTTCGATCTCGAGACCGTCGAGCTGTTGCTGTTCGGGCGTATCGGCGACGCTCTCGAGCAACTCGGTGGGGTCGACGTTCATATTCTTACCGGCCTCGTTACCGTTGACCAGGTCGTCCGAGAAGATATCGACATCCATTTCCTCGGCTTCCTCGATCTGAACTTCGAGTGGCACCTGGGTGCGTACAAGCTTGACTGCCGGACGCATGCGGGCAAAGAGCGGTACGTACTCGATGATGATGGCCGAGTTCTCAAGACCGTACCAACGTGCCGGGCTTCCGCAGGCGCGGCGGACGGCGTACTTGATGGCCATGACGCGATGGTCGTTGCGGTTGATGTCCGTTTCGGGGGCAAGCATCTTGCGCAGCATGCAAAAACGGAAGTCACCCACGTTGCCGCGTGTCTCGTAGATGGAGTAGGTGTGATGCTGCGGCGGCAGCTCTCCCGATGCCATCAAGTCGCCAACGATCTGGCGCAGGTAGGCGTTGATGCGCTGATTGACCTTAAAGCCCAGATCCAGGCGCACACGGAACAGGAAGTCTGTGCCAAAGGTCTCAACGGAATACTCATGCGTATAGGGCTCGTCGGTAACGTGCACGTTGATGAACCAATATGCCTTGGCGCGCTTGGGGTGCTTGTCCAGGATGGAATAAAGCACGTCGCGGTCGAGCGTGAGCGGGTCGGGGCTGTTGGTGAGGAACACCAGGTTGTCGGCGAGCACGGGATAGGTCTCGTCATTGCGCAGGCGATTGAGCTGGTCGATGTACTTGGAGACGGGCAGCAGAATCGTCTGCGTTCGCTCGATGGCGGTACCGCGACGCCACACATACATAAGGCCAAACAGCAGCGCGGCCAGGAAGATCATGACGTAGCCGCCGTCAAAGAACATGGTGAGGCACGAGGCGAAGAAGCACAGCTCAATGGCACCAAAGAGCAGGGCGAAGACGCAGGCACCCAGCTTGTGCTTGAGGATGCCGGCGATATAGCTCGTCAGCAGTGTGGTGGTCATGAGCATGGTCACGGTGATGGCGAGGCCATAGGCGCTTTCCATGCGCTCAGAGTTTTGGAATAGCAGCACGATGAAGATGCAGCCGACCCACATGATGTTGTTGACGAGCGGAATATAGAGCTGGCCCTTGGTGTCGCTGGGGTAGTGGATGCGCAGATGCGGCATAAGGTTGAGACGCGTGGCCTCGGATACCAGCGAGAACGAGCCGGTGATGAGCGCCTGCGAGGCGATGATGGCCGCTACGGCCGAAAGCACGATGGCAAGGGGGCGCAGGGGCTCGGGGAGCATCATATAGAACGGGTTGACGATGTCCATCGCGAGCATCTGGGGATTGGAATTGTTGGCAAGCAGCCAAGCGCCCTGCCCCAGATAGTTGAGGATAAGCGCCGCCTTTACGAACGGCCATGATGCGTAAATGTTAGCCTTGCCCACGTGACCCATGTCCGAATAGAGCGCCTCGGCGCCGGTCGTCGACAGAAAGACAAAGCCGAGCACCATGATGCCCGAGTGGTTGATGGGCGAGAACAGGAACATGATGCCGCGGATGGGGTTGAGCGCGCGCAGGATGGACAGGTTGCCGAGCATGTTGAACAGGCCGGCGCCCGCCAGGAACAGGAACCATAGCGTCATGAGCGGACCGAACAGCTTGCCGATTGACGAGGTGCCGGCGCGCTGCATGGCAAACAGACCGCAGATAATGATGATGGTGATGATGATCACATTGGTCTGGCCGTCGCCCAGCAGCGCATGGCCCCATTCGATGGTGCGCAGACCCTCGATGGCTGTGGTGACCGTGACGGCGGGGGTGAGGATGCCGTCGGCAAGCAGTGCCGCACCGCCGATCATAGCGGGCAGAATCAGCCATGGTGCCACCTTGCGTACGAGGCTGAACAGGGCGAAGATGCCGCCTTCGTTGTGGTTATCGGCCTTCATGGCGATTACCACGTACTTGACCGTGGTCACGAGCGTCATGGTCCAGATGACGAGCGAAAGCGCGCCCAAGATCATGTCCTCGCTGACGGTACCGATGCCGCCGTTGTTGGCGACAATTGATTTCATGGTATACATGGGGCTCGTGCCGATGTCGCCGTATACGACGCCGAGCGTTACGAGCAGCATGCCAGCGGAGAGGGGGATGGCGCCATGTCCGCCTTGACTACGCTGGTCTTGGAGGCTTGCCTCCAGCTTGTTGTGTGCCACGTGGACTCCCTTGGACATCTGGCCTCTGCCAAGAGCAGTAGACCTTTATGCCATCTTTATACATATAAGAGCAGTTTGGCACATCGGGGTGTTTTAGACAATAATCCTCATTTGGGGATTATTCATGTACGCAGGTAGCATTTCAGAGCTGGGGCACTTCCGTCTATGTGGTTTGCTGCAATGTGATAACCGCGGATGCGTCCCTGCTTTGAGCTAAAGAGGGGCCGTTAGGCGCGTGCTGTCTGGGCGATGCCAGCCTTGGTGTTTGCACATTTGCCGGCGAGTTCGCAAAAGAGCGCGCCGCCGATGATAAGTGCAGCGCCCATCAAGCGGACCGGTGTTATGGCTTCGCCCAAAAGGACGGCCGAGAACACGACCGCCGAAAGCGGCTCGAGGTAGCCGACGACGGCGACGGTCTGGACGGGCAGCTTGGCGACGGCGCTAAAGTAGAGCAGACAACCGAGTCCGGTGTTGACAATGCCGAGCATGGCAACGGCGCGCCAATCGATGCCGGCGGCAATGCTGGGGGAGAGGAACGAGGGAGCGCCCTGCGTGATGAGCGTGAGGACCAGCGCGGTCACAAAGGCGGCGCTCACCTGGAGCGTGGAGTTCTCGAGGCCTTCGATGTGCGGCGCACCCTTGCTAGCGATGACCATCAGCGCATAGCAAAATGCCGAGGCGATGCCGCAGACGATGCCCGCAATGGGCATGTTGCCGCCTAGACCTTGCGCTGCAATGAGAAAAGCGCCACAGGCGACGGCGATAAACCCGGCGATTTTGCCACCGGTCAGCTTTTCGCCAAAGATGAGTGGGGAGAGCGCCATAACAATGATGGGGCCGCAGTAGTATAGCAGCGAGGATACGCCGACGCCGATCGTCTGGTAGGCGCGGAACAGAAAAATCCAGCTGGCGCCCAGCGCGGCTCCCGAGAGGAGGAGGGCTGCGGCTTCGCGGGGGCGAGATGGCGCCTGCAACTTATGGCGTTGGGTGATGGCGAGGATGGTGACAAGCGAGAGTGCGCCCAAAAACGTGCGTAGTAGCACGATATCGGAGCTCGGCAGCGCGATGGCGGCGGCGATGATGCCGTTGGAGCCAAACAATAGCAATGCTGCTAAGTACGTAAACAGTCCGTTGTTCATGCGCTGACATCCCTTCTATATCCGAGCATGTTCACTATGGGTGAACTGGCTTTAGAAGAAAAGCGAATATAATGCATGGATAACATGACAAAAACTCATGCAAAGGTGGAGGGGTGCCGTGGAAACGAATATTCAAAAGATGCAGGTGCTGCTCGAGACCGTGCGCGCCGGCAGTTTTACGCGCGCCGCCGAGCGGCTGAGCTATTCGCAGTCGGGCGTGAGCCGTATGGTGGGCGACCTTGAGGCAGACTGGGGTTTTAAGGTGCTTGATCGCAGCCGCGAGGGCGTGGTGCTTTCTGCCGACGGGCGGCAGGTCATGCCGGCAGTCGAGGCGTTATGCGAAGAGTTTGGCCGTCTGCAGCGACGCGTGGACGAGATGCGAGGGCTCATGCGTGGCAAGATCTGTATCGGTACGTTTTCGAGTGTGGCGACCCATGTGTTGCCGCCGGTGATCGCGCGGTTTCGCGCCGATCACCCGGATGTCGATTACGAGCTGCTGATGGGTGATTACTCAGAGATTGAGCAATGGGTGGCGGAAGGCCGCTGCGACCTGGGCTTTATCCCGCGCGAGCCACGCGGCACCGGCATGGCGTCGCGGCCGTTGGTGCAAGACGAGCTGATGGCCGTGGTGCCAGCGGACTCCTCGCTTGCCACCGCGGAGGTCGTTTCCCTTGCCGATTTGGCAAACGAGCAGTTTATTCTGCTAGAACGAGGCACCGATGACGAGATTACGCCGCTGTTCCGTCGGGCGGGGCTGACGGTGTGCTCAAAACTGTCGACCTGGGATGATTATGCGATTATGGCCATGGTCGAGGACGGTCTGGGCGTGAGCATTCTTCCCGCGCTCATCTTGCGCCGCTGTCAGTTCGATGTTGCCGTGCGACCACTCGAGGGACATCCCCATCGGCAGATCAATGCGATATATCGCACGACTGACGTTTCGCTTGCCGCCGCTCGATTCCTTGAATACCTCTAAACGTGTGCACGTCATTGTCCGGTTTGGGCAAATCTCGAAGTTCGGTACGTTTTCTTATGAAATTGAACTTTCGAATGAAGTACGGCGCTATACTGCTGGCTAAATTGAACTCAGGTTCAATTCGTGTTCTATAAATTGAACTTTGCCAGCAAGGAGGTTCTAGTGGCCCAAGAGACGTTTGGCGATCGCCTGCGACAGACTATGTCCGATCGCGACGTTCGCCAGTCGGACGTAATCCGCGCATCGGAGATGCTCGGCAAAAAACTCGGCAAGAGTCAGATGAGCCAATATGTGAGCGGCAAGACGATCCCGCGGCGCGATGTGGCAGAGCTACTCGCCCGCATTTTGGAGGTCGATGTTACCTGGCTGCTTGCCAGTGACGCCGATCAAGGCGAGGCATCATCGCCCCGTAACGTTTCCAAGCCCGAACCCCATCCCTCAGCTCAAATTCCAAGGAGCACCACCATGCGTACTTTTTCTAAATCCACTAAGCTTGATAACGTCCTGTATGACGTGCGCGGTCCTGTCGTCGACGAGGCTGCCCGCATGGAGGACGAGGGCGAGCGTATTCTCAAGCTCAATATCGGCAACCCGGCGCCCTTCGGTTTCCGCACGCCCGACGAGGTCATCAAGGACATGCGCCAGCAGCTGCCCGACTGCGAAGGCTATTCCAACTCGCGCGGCCTGTTCTCTGCACGCAAGGCGATTATGCAGTACTCGCAGATCAAGGGCCTGCCCAACGTTCAGATGGAGCACATCTACACGGGCAACGGCGTGTCCGAGCTCATTCAGCTTTCGATGAACGCGCTGCTCGACAATGGCGACGAGATTCTGATCCCCAGCCCCGACTACCCGCTGTGGACGGCGTGCGCGACCCTTGCCGGCGGCCATCCCGTGCACTATCTGTGCGACGAGCAGGCCGATTGGTATCCCGACCTGGAGGATATGGAGTCCAAGATCACAAGCGCGACCAAGGCCCTCGTCATCATCAACCCCAACAACCCCACGGGCTCTGTCTATCCGCGCGAGGTGCTCGAGGGCATCGTCGAGGTTGCGCGCAGGCACCAGCTCATGATCTTTGCCGATGAGATCTACGACCGTCTGTGCATGGACGGCTACGAGCACGTCTCGATTGCCTCGCTCGCTCCCGATCTGCCCTGCGTCACCTTTAGCGGCCTTTCCAAGTCGCACATGATCGCGGGCTATCGTATTGGCTGGATGGTGCTTTCGGGCAACCAACGCTGCATGAGCGACTTCATCATGGGCGTCAACATGCTCTCGAACATGCGCCTGTGCTCCAACGTGCCGGCCCAGTCGATCGTCCAGACGGCGCTCGGCGGCCATCAGTCGGTCAACGACTACATCCGCCCCGGCGGCCGTGTCTACGAGCAGCGCAACTTTGTGTATGAGGCGCTCAACAAGATCGACGGCATCTCGGTGGTTAAGCCGCGCGCGGCGTTCTACATCTTCCCCAAGATGGATGTGAAGAAGTTCAACATCACCGATGACGAGCAGTTTGCCCTCGACCTGCTGCACGAGAAGAAGATTCTAATCACGCGCGGCGGCGGTTTTAACTGGGCCGAGCCCGACCACTTCCGCATCGTGTACCTGCCGCGCATGGAAGTACTCAAGGAGTCGCTCGAAGACCTCGCCGACTTCTTTGATCACTACCGCCAAAGCTAGTGGGATAGAAGCTCCGCACTATGAAAAAGCTCCCTGCAGTTGTTTTGCTGCAGGGAGCTTTCTTGAATCGGTGGAACTAGATCACTATCCCGTTGCAGTGGTCGATTTCGTGTTGGATGATTTCGGCGGTGTAGCCCGAGAAGTTTTTGATGCGGTGGACGAAGTTCTCGTCCAAATACTCAACCTTAATGCGGCGATAGCGGGTACAGGGACGCTCGCCGATCAGCGAGAGGCATCCTTCGCTCGTTTGATAGGCATTGACCTGCTCAAGAATTTGCGGGTTGTACATGAGCAGCGCCCTGTTGCCGTCTTTTACGCAGATGATGCGCTTGCGTACGCCGATCATGTTGGCAGCGAGGCCCACGCACTCGTGCTCATGCTCATGGAACGTATCCAGGAGGTCCTGCCCGGTCGCGGCATCGTCGGGTCCCGCGTCTTCGGAAGGTAGGCGTAAAAAGAACTCGGATTTCATGATGGGCTTAATCATGGCGGGCTCCTTAAGGTGGACACGTTTGGTTCAGGTCATGATACCGCGACATGTCGCATTAATGTGTGCACATAGATTCTGCAGCTAGATTAGCGGGCGACACCATAAACTAGTGGACGTTTTGCCGAGAGGCATGAATGTTTAAAGCGCAAAGAGTGCGCGACGGGCCCCGCGAATGGGGCGATGATGCCCGAGAGGGCCAAGAAGGAGTCTCATGTCTGAGAACGAAGAGATCATGAACGAGACCGAGAACGAGACCATGGCTGCCGAGGTTGAGGCAGTCGAGACCGTGGAGACCGAAGCTGCCGAGGTTGAGGCTGCTGACGAGGTTTCCGCCGAGGAGGAGGCCGAGGTTGTCGAGGCCGCCGTTGATTACGATGACGAAGAGCTGATGGACAAGATGCAGAAGGCCGCCCGCCTGCTGCGTAGCCGTCGCTTTGCTATTTCCAAGGAGGAGGAGGCCAAGGCCGAGCGCATGGCGAACATCGAGCGCGCCATCAAGCTTCTTGACCTCAAGCCTAAGATGGAGCAGAAGGAAATGTCCGACCTGCTGGGCATGCGCCTTCGTGAGCTCGATGGCCTGATGGCCGAGGCCGAGGCTGCCGATCTGGTCGGCCGCATCGACGATGCCGAGGGCGATATGCGCAAGATCGTCGTCTTCGCTGCCGAAGATGCCGCTGAGGGCCTGGTCGAGCTTGCCAACAAGAAGGAGAAGCTCCTGCCCGAGCTTTCTTACGAGGAGGCCACCGAGCTGATGGCCGCTCTCGATAAGGTTATCGCTCCGCTCGTCGCCATGGGCCTGGACGAGGACCGCGGTCCC
>URAQ01000004.1 GCA_900545875.1 uncultured Collinsella sp. | reverse complement strand
ACATCATGGAGGCCCTCTACGCCGCCGGCGAGAGCGGCATGACACGAGCCGAGATTTGCAGCCGCTTTGACATCACAGGGGTGTCGCTCGACGAGATTCTCGAGATCGTCTCGACGCTCGCGGACCGAGAATCGGGCGCGCGCATCATCTGCGAATGCCGCGGCGAGCGTGTGGTCCTCACCGGCGACGCCGGGCGTGTTCTACCGTTGCGCCTGAGTGCCGCCGAGGGCGCTGTGCTCAACCACGAACTTGAATCGTTGGGGATCGAGCCACAGACGGCAGCCCGGATTCGGCATGCTCTTCTACCCGAAGAGCTCGGCTATAACCAGCGCGTCTTTGACACCGTCAACCACGGGTCGCACTGGCAGCAGCTGAGCTGCGCCATTCAGGACGGCGTTCGCTGCCGCATCTCGTATCGCTCGATGGACGATGCACGGCCACGCGAGCGTCTGGTCGACCCCTTGCGCATTACGGCAAACGGCGACCAAACATACTTGATTGCCTGGGACATCGCAGTCGATGAGCAGCGCACCTATCGCATGGATAAAATCGAGGGACTCACCTTGACGGAAGACTCCGTCGTGTCTCACGCACCGGACGTCGCATCCCTCCACGATTCCCTTGCCCGGACGCAGCATAGCGCAAAGCTCCTGATGCCATTCGATATGGCGGAGCATCTGGACTGGGCCGGCATCACCCTAATCGAGCGCAGCGGGGCAGACACGGCAACGGTAACCGTGCATTACGGCTCCGAGCGTTGGCTACTGAGTCAGATAATCGCAGCGGGCGGAGCCATCCGCATCTTGGATGACCCCGCCCTGTCAAAGCGTCTGTGCGATATGGCAAAAACCCTCGTCTGTCCGCTTTAGCGCCGCCGCTCGTGGCGTGCGCGCCACAGTTGCAGATAGTGCCCGATCTGCGCCGATTCGATGCACTGGTAGGAGCTCGTGGGCAGCGACGTTAAGAACTTCTTTCCGTAGCCCTTCGTCACTAGGCGCGGGTCGGCCAGAATCAGCACGCCGCAATCGGTCGACGAGCGGATAAGGCGGCCGGCCGCCTGCTTGACCTCGAGCACCGCCTCGGGCAGCGAATAGCGCGCCCAAGCGCGGTCTTCGCGCAGGTTGCGCTCGCACGAGAGCGGGTCCGTGGGGCTCGAGAACGGCAGCTTGGGAATGATGACGCAGCGCAGCGTCTCGCCGCTGGCGTCGAATCCCTCCCAGAAGGCCTTAAGAGCAAAAAGCGACGAGGTCGGCTCGTTGATAAACCGGTCGCGCAGGCGACGAGGAGATGAGTTGCGCTGCTGGCAGTCGAGCTCCAGACCCGCACGGGCCATCTTGGGTTCAACGCGGGCGTACAGGTCTTCCATGTCGCGCCGATTGGTGAACAGTGTGAGCACCGATCCGCCCATGGCAAGATGGGCGTCGACCAGCACGCGCTCGAGCGCCGTAAGATAGCTCTCGCGATCGCGCGGATCGGGGATATCGCCCGCAACGACTACAGCCATGTTCGAATCGAAGTCGTAGCTCGAGTCCAAGTGCAGCGATGAGGATGTTGAAGCGCCGATGCGATCGAGGCCGACCGCGTGGTTAAAGTGTTCGAAGCTTTTGGACACCGTCATGGTCGCCGAGGCAAAGATAGCCGTGTGAACCTCGGGCAGCCACTCGGTTGCCAAGGCCTCGCCAATGTCGATGCGCTCTGCGGTCATTGACTCTCCGCCGGCACGCAGCCTGCGATTGACCTGCAGCGAATACACGTAGTGTTCATCGGTGCCATCAATGATGAGTTTGAGGTTCTCGGCCAGCTCGTGCAGGCGGCGCGAGATATCACCCAGGTCGACAACAACCTCGGGCATGTCGGCGGCGACGGCTTGCACCAGCGCGTCGACGCTCTTGTCAGCCTGTTCCAATACGTCGATGGCAGCGTAGGCCGACTGTAAGAAATCATGCCAGTCGTCAGATTCGCGCAGCTCGGGGCCAATCCATAGATTGGCATTGTCATAACCCCCACGGGCACGGCGGCCGAGCTCGCGAACGCCATCGAACACGTCGGCGATTGCCATGCTCGCGCGCGCAACCGCCGACGTCGCCCTGGCAGTAAGGCCCAGATAGAGCGTAGAGCCCTCGGAGGTTGCCAAATCACGGGAAACCTGGCTTAGCGCGCCGGTGCTCGAGCCACCCAGGCGCTCAAACAGAACGCGTGATTCGTCCGCCGACACCACGCGCGCCCACTGGCGGCGCGCCTCGCGCTCGATGGAATGGGCCTCGTCGATTACCCAATGACGAATCGGAGGTAAAATCCTGCCCTCGGCCGCGACATTGCGGAACAGCAGGGAATGGTTGGTGACCACCACATCGGCATGCGCCGCACGACGGCGAGCGCCGTGGACCAAACATTTATCAGGGAAAAACGGGCAGAGGCGACGAGCACACTCGCGCGAGGCCGTCGTAAAGTCGGGACGGTTGACGCTGCGCCACCGAATGCCGAGCGAGTCGAGGTCGCCATCGGCTGATTGGCAGACGTACGCCATAATGACCGCGACCGCCGTGAGCGTGTCCGCCGGATCGCGCTTGGTGGTAATCTCGACCTGGCCTCGGCTCATGCGCTCAAGCTTGCGCAGGCACGGATAGTGGTCATAGCCCTTGAGAGCGCAAAATGACAGACCACCGTCCAGTTGCTCGGCAAGTTTTGGCAGCTCATGGTACATGAGCTGGTCGGCAAGATTGTTCGATTTGGTCGCAATACCAACCGTGATGTTGTTACGGCGTGCTGCCTCGGCAAAAGGCACCAGATAGGCCATCGATTTGCCGACGCCCGTGCCCGCCTCAATTACGCGATGTGTGCCCGTGACCAGCGCATCGCGGACCTCGAGCGCCATCGCGATCTGCTCATCACGCGGCTCGTAAGTGGGATACATGCGATTGACCAGGCCACCCGGCGCATAGTCTGTCTCAATCTCCTCACGACTCGGCATCTTGAGGACCGGCAGTTCGTCGGCGTCCACCCGATCGTCGGCGCGATCGGCCTTGAGAACGTCAGCACGAGCGGCGCTGAGAGAGAAGATAGAACCAGGGTTCTGCCCCGCCAAGAATGAGAAGATAGGACGATAGGACCAAGGCACATCCGGATGCATGTCGGCTAGGCGCGCCATGAGGCCCTGGGGCAAGTCGGTGAGCGCCACGAGCAACACACGCCATACGCCACACAGGGCGTCGACGTCGGCATTGGCACGGTGTGATACCGAGTCACAGCCAAACAGATCGGCCATAAAAGACAGCTTGTGCGAGGCCAGGCGCGGAAGCGCGATGCGCGACAGCGCCAGCGAATCGATCCAGATATCGCTCACGTTGACGCCGCCTTTGACCGACTCGATAAACGAGCGATCGAACGTGGCGTTATGTGCGATCACCGGGCAACCACCGACAAAATCGGCGAGAGCGGCGACGGCCTCAGCGGCCGACGGGGCATCTGCCACATCGGCATTTGTAATGCTCGTGAGCTCGGTAATCTCGGCGGGAATTAGCTGCTTGGGATGCACGAAGGTATCGAAGCGGTCGACGATCTCGCGGCCCGAAAGACGGGCCGCCGAGATCTCGATCAGCTCGTTGTCCTGCACCGAAAGACCTGTGGTCTCGGTATCGAGGACAATCACATCTTCCTCGATAAGGCCGAAGGACTGCGTTTTGGCGCGTTCGGCAAGCGTGGCATAGGAGTCGATGACAAACTGCGGCGTTCCTGACGAAACCGCGTCCTCGATTAGCATGCAATGCCCGCTCGACGAAGGCCCATACGGATCAGGCTGTCACAGACCTGCGGGAACGTCATGTCGTCGGTGTGGCGAATCTCATCCGGATACAGCGACGTATCGGTCATGCCGGGAATGGTGTTGGTCTCGAGGATGACGGGGCCGTCCTCGCTCACGATAAAATCGCTGCGCGAGATGCCCAGGCAACCGAGGGCCTTGTGAGCAGCACAGGCAAGCTCCTGAGCGCGAGCGTAATTCTCGGGTGAAATCTGCGCCGGAATACGATGGATGTCCGTAGGGTCGACATACTTCACGTCCAGATCGTAGAACTCACAGTCCTCGGGCTTGCGAATCTCGACAATCGGTAGGGCGCGCACGTCGTCCTCGCCGTACACGCCGACGGTGATCTCGGTACCCTCGATGCACTTCTCGACCAGCACTTTGTCGCCGTACTCAAACGCCTTGGCAATTGCCGCGGGCAGCTCGGAGGGCTCATGGACCAGGGAAATGCCATAGCTGGAACCGTTGACGGCCGGCTTCACAAAGCAGCGCTCGCCACAGACCTCGACGATATGATCGATATCGACTTCATCGCCCACCTCGAGCGCAAGGCCGGGGGCAATGGGGATGCCCGCCTTGGCGTATAAGAGCTTAGAGACCTCCTTGTCGGCACCGCAGGCGCTGGCAAGCACGCCCGAGGCCGTGTAGGGGATACCCAGGGTCTCCATGGCACCCTGCATGGCGCCATCCTCGCCGCCGGCACCGTGCATGGCGATAAACGCCACGTCAAAGCCGCCGGTCGCCATGGTTACCATAAAATCATCAGCGGCCGTGTCGAGCAGCTCCACCGAGGTGTAGCCGGCTTCCTTCAGTGCCACCACAACGTTCTTTCCCGAATTGAGCGAGATCTCGCGCTCGGCGGAATGACCGCCCGCCAAGACCGCTACGTGCATGTTCTCTAGGCTTTTACCCGGCATGGGCAGACTCCTCCTCTATAATTTCTGCAGCTGATACCATATTGTAGCGATACCCTCTACGTTTCCCCAAAATCGAAAGGCTTCCATGAATCCCAGGACTAAATCTCAGGACATTCGCGACTTGAGCCAAAACGATATTCGCGAGCTCGTGGCCGAGCTTGGCCAGCCCGCCTTCCGCGCGAAGCAGCTCATCGAATGGGTCTTTGAGAAGAACGTTTGTTCGTTTGACGATATGACCAACCTTCCCAAGGCTTTCCGCGAGCAGCTTAAAGAGGCTTTTGCCTTTGACACGCCGGCTGAACTCACCAAGCAGGTTTCCAAAGATGGCTCTCGCAAGTATCTGCTCGAGTACCACGACGGCGTTTCCGTCGAGACCGTCGGCATGCCCCGTCGTAACAAGCTTTCCGTCTGCGTTTCCACCCAGGCAGGCTGTGGCATGGGCTGTGCCTTTTGCGCTACCGGTCTCAACGGCCTCAAGCGCTCTCTGACCGCTCAAGAGATCGTCGACCAGGTACTTCATGTATCCAACGACTTTGGCGAGCGCGCCACGAGCGTTGTCTTCATGGGCCAGGGCGAGCCGTTTGCCAACTACGACGAGGTTCTCAAGGCGCTGCGAATCCTCAACGACCCCGATGGCATCGGTATCGGCGCTCGTCACCTCACCGTCTCTACCAGCGGCGTTATTCCCGGTATTCGCAAATTTGCCGACATCCCCGAGCAGTTCACGCTTGCCGTTTCCCTGCATTCCGCCATCCAGTCGACGCGCAATAAGCTCATGCCCGGTGTTAAGAAGTACACGCTGCTTCGCCTTCACGAAGCGCTTCAGCTCTACACCGAGAAGACCGGCCGCCGCCCGACCTATGAGTATGCCATGATCGAAGGCGTCAACGATACGAATCCCGAAATGCAGGCGCTCTGCGACTTCTGCGAGGGAACGCTGTGCCACGTTAACCTCATTCAGCTTAACGACATCGAGGGTAGCCCGCTCAAGCCGTCGCCGATTCATAAGGTTGAGGATCTTCAGCGTCGTCTTGAGTCCCGTGGCATCGAGACCACGATTCGTAACTCCCGTGGTAACGATATTGACGCCGCTTGCGGACAGCTGAAGCAGCGCTTCAAAGTTCAGAAGAACGCATAGGGGAGTCGCATCCCAAAACGTTTCATGTGAAACATCGAACGACCCCGGTTACAGAATATGCAACCGGGGTCGTTTCATTTATTGACCTTAATTTTGAATCAGCTGCTACCTGTCCCATTTTTACGGCCAAAATAAGGGGTCCTTGTCTCATGAATCAGACAAGGACCCCTCAAAATATGCTGAGTAATTGTTAGGTACCTAATAGCCTACATTTTCCCATTGGTTGCTAACCCAACTTTGGTTAATCTTGGGATTCTTCGTTACCTGAGCAGTACGCATGGCAACATCTTCTGTCATAACATCCATTTTCTTTTTGGAAGTATCGACGATATCTTGCGCGCTACGAAGCAAACGACCTCGAAGTTCATCGTCTGTCGCGATCCTATAGCCGGCAAAGGCACCAGCCGCGACAGTCGTCACCAATGCAATCGCTGTTAAAATCTTATTCCTCATCTTGGCCTCCTTGATCAAACTGAATCATTTCGCCAAGAATACGAGAGAGCTCTTCCTCGTCTTTAAACTCAATCTCAATCTTATTCTTTCCACGCGAGCTCTTCACACGCACGTTGGTATTAAAAACCTGACGAAGCACGCGGGCAGCCTTTTTAAAAGACTGAGGCGTTGCAGGCCTCGGCGTCTTAGGTGTCTCTCCGGCAGAAAACAACGGAGCAAGATTTTCTGTCGCTCTTACGGAAAGGCCCTCTGTAACAACTTTCTCTGCAAGTCGAATACGCGCGTCCTCATAGGGAACTGCAAGAATCGCACGTGCATGACCAGCAGTAAGTTTGCCCTCAAAAATCATCTGCTGAACTACTTCGGGGAGATCGAGAAGACGCAGCGAGTTTGTAATTGCAGAGCGTGACTTGCTTACTGCCTTCGACAATGCCTCCTGGGTCATCCCGCTGGCATCAATGAGTTGGCGATAGCCCTTAGCCTCTTCGACGGGATTCAGATCAGAACGCTGAAGGTTTTCGATAAGAGCAAGAGCCAGCATCTCTTCATCATTTACCTCTTTAATGATGACTGGCAATTCTTCAAGGCCAGCAAGCTTTGACGCCTGGTAACGACGCTCACCAGCGATGATCTCATAGCCGTTTCCATGCTTGCGAACCAAAAGCGGCTGCAAAACGCCATGTTCTTGGATTGACTCGCTCAACTCGCGAAGTTCAGTTTCGTTAAAGTGAATTCGCGGCTGATTAGGGTTGGGAACGATATCCTCAATAGGTAGTTTTGTTTCAGATGCGGCATTTGAAGCCGATGCAGCCGAACCGCCGGTCTCATACTCGGCCTCTGAGACCAAAGCATTGAGTCCACGTCCCAATCCGCCACGTTTCTTTACACTAGGCACGCTTGATCACCTCTTTTGCAAGGTTCATATATGCTTTTGCACCCTTATTTTGAGGTGCATAGGTAATTACCGGTTCTCCAAAAGACGGAGCTTCGGAGATTTTAACCGTACGGGGGATTAGCGTCTTAAACGCCTTATCACCAAAGTACGATTGAACCTCCTCAACAACCTGATTCGATAGTGAAGTACGCGAGTCATACATGGTCATAAGCACACCATAGGTGTCTAAGCCCTTGTTCAGCCGTGATTTGACCATCTTCATTGACTCAAGCAGCTTCGTAACGCCCTCGAGTGCGTAATATTCGCACTGGATCGGAATCAAAACGCTGTCTGCTGCGGTCAAAGCGTTGATAGTAAGCAGGCCGAGCGAAGGAGGACAGTCAATGAAAATAAAGTCAAACTCGTCCTGAATCGGCTCAAGCAAATCTTTGAGGCGGGTTTCACGAGCAATTGCGCTTACGAGCTCAATTTCCGCGCCTGCAAGTTGAATTGTAGCCGGAATAACGAATACCTTTTTACAATTTGTATCAAGAACAAGCGATTCTGCCGGCACATCATTCAACAATGCATCATAGATGCAGTGATCAAGGTCTTCTTTTTCAATTCCGAATCCACTGGTGCTGTTTCCCTGCGGATCAAAATCGACAATCAGTGTCTTACGACCCTGCTCACCCAGTGCTGCTGCAAGGTTTACAGCCGTCGTTGACTTACCGACGCCGCCTTTTTGATTGATGATTGCAATGATACGCGTGTCTTTTGCGCTCTTAGAACGCTTAACGTCGCGAAATCCCACGGTCCCTCCTGGTGTGTATTAAAGCTGTCAAACGGAGGATGTTTCACGTGAAACATTCCGAATCGATATCAACCGCCATGTTTCACGTGAAACACTGCAAGTTGTTAGTATCCATTATGTTTCACGTGAAACATCTAGGCAAGCGGATTCTTCTTTGCCACGCCATTTGCACGAGGCAATGAGACAGATGCTGGATGACTCTTCTTAAGAACAATGAACTCCCTGTGACCCAAGCCTTCAGGCAAATCAATTGTGTCATTCAGAAGCAAAGTGAAGCCGCAAATCTTAGCTGCTGACATGCCGGAAGCAAGCTCCTCATCCGAAGGATTGCCCTTGGTTATAACAAATAGCCCTCCATCCTTCAGATACGGAGCCGCATACTCAACAAGAATCGGTAGAGGGGCCAGTGCGCGGGCGGTTACAACAGAGAACTGCTTCTTATGGCTTCGAGCATATTCTTCAAGACGATCATGAACCGCATGAGCATGTTTCAATCCAAGAGCATGGACAAAGGAATTAACCGCATCAACCTTCTTGCCAACAGAGTCAATATAAGTAGATTTACGATGCGTGGTTATGGTTAATGGAATACCAGGGAAGCCCGCACCTGTTCCCATATCGAGCAAAGCTCCCTCAGGAGCCTTGTTGATATAGGGGAGCAAAACAAGTGAGTCGAGGATATGAAGTACTGCAGCATCTTCTACGTTAAGAATACGGGTGAGATTGGTTGTCTTATTTGTTTCTAGAACCAAATCCAAATGCTGAATACATTTCCTCAGCTCAACATCAGTTACGCTCAAGGAATACTCTTTGCAATAGGAAGTTAGACGACTCAACATCTCGTCAGCCTGCTGATCAGTAAGTACTAACAACGAAAGCTCCTTTCTGACAAAAATCAGTGTATCGAGAACTTTTGACAAAAAAAGGGGACGTGGAAACCACGTCCCCTTAGCATAAGCTCGAGAAGATTATCGAGCAACAATCACCACATGGCGATCAGGGTCAGAACCCTCAGAATGAGTATCGACGGCATCATTGCCACGAAGTGCAATGTGAACCAGTCGACGCTCGTAGGCATTCATGGGCGGAAGCGAAACACTCTTATGAGTGCGGATGGCACGCTCGGCAGCAGACTGAGCCATGGAAGCAACCTTGTCCTGACGGCGACTCTTGTATCCCTCTACGTCCACTACAACCGGATACCTAAAGCCAAGTTTGCGGCTCACCAGCAAAGAGAACATAACCTGAAGGGCATCAAGGGTGCGACCATGACGGCCAATGAGAACAGCAAGGTCGGGAGCCGTTACATCCAAAATCAGCTCACCCTCGTCGCCCTCATACTCATCGATAGGAGAGTTGGCGGCATCGAAGTGCGAAAGGATGGAACGCAGGATGGAAATCGCAACATCGGCAATGGTGTCAAGCTCCTCATCGGTCAGCTCTTCACCAGCCTTGTAGCGCTGTGCAATCTCGGGATAATCGCCCGCGACCTGCGGGGCAACCTCCTCAAGCATATCCTCGATGATCTCTTCAGACATAACGTACTCCAAAGGTTAGGTACCTAAATAAGATTGATATCCCGTTACTTCTTCTTGTGCGGGCGCGGCTTCTTCTCTCGACGAGTGACCTCAACCTGCAGCGGAGCGTTCTTAAGACGCTCCTCCTCATCGGCCTTCGCCTTGTCGATGACCTCCTGCGTCACAAAAATCTGCTGGATAACCTGCCAAGCAGACGAGACGTCATAGTACAGCAGAACACCAACGGGAAGGCTCCAGCCCATCCAAAGCATCATGACCGTCATGACAACGGCCATCATACGCATGCTCTGAGCCTGCTGGCCGGTCTGGTTGCGCGACATATAGAGCTGCGGAATCAGGGTCAGGACGGCGAACAGGATCAGGCAAACCAGCGCAGGCAGTGCAACCATAAAGCCATCGGCAAAGGAAGCGCTCGGCGTGGTGGTCAGGTCGGGCAGGATGTTGAAGAACGAGAACGTGCCGTCGTTAAAGTACTGCGGCAGGTTGCGCAGCAATGTAAACAGGGCGAACAGGATAGGCATCTGAATCAGCAGCGGCAGACAGCCAGCCATGGGGTTGAACTTGTTCTCGCTGTAGAACTTCTGCATCTCCTCGGCCTGACGCTGGGGATCGTCGGCATAGCGCTCCTGGATCTCGAGCATCTTGGGCTGCAGCACCTGCATGCGAGCCGTCGACTTGGTCGACTTGAGCATAAGCGGCGTCAGCAGCAGACGGATGATGACCACCAGAATGATGATGGACAGGCCCCAGTCGACCGCAAAGGTCTGGATGAGCTTGAGCAGCTCGAAAAGGATGTTAACGATCCAATCCCACATGTAAGTTTTCCTCCGATAGCGAGTGCCCGCTAGGGCACAGGGTCATAACCGCCGACGTGCAGGGGATTGCAGCGAGCGATGCGCCTCACGGCAAGCCAGCAGCCTCTCAAAACACCGTGCTTCTCAATCGCCTGGATGGCGTATTGCGAGCACGTTGGGTAATAAATGCAGGCGTCAGGCAATAAGGGCGAAATAACCTGTTGATATATGCGAATAGGAGCGATGGCAACACGTCGCAAAACGTGATTGCTCATCGCTCCTCCCCGGCAACGCCGGCGCGCTTCATAAGCGAACGCAACGCCTTGTCCATCTCCTGCGGCGAGGAAACCCTAGTCTTGGGAGTTGCAAACAAGATGATGTCATAACCCGCAACGGGAAATCCGCAGCTGCGGGCGGCCTCGCGCATCACACGCTTAGATCGGTTGCGCACGACGGCACAACCGAGTCGCTTAGCACCAACGAAGGCGACCCTTCCGGAGTCGCCTTCGCCAACCGATTCACATATGGTCATTCGAATCAGAGGGTGATTGAAACGACGCCCCTGACTGAACACATGCTCGAAATCTTGCCGAGACTTAATAGTCTTCATGCGAGATGTGTGTATCGCTGCTAGACAGTGAGACGCTTGCGGCCCTTGGCGCGACGACGGGCGAGCACGGCACGACCACCCTTAGTGGCCATACGGGCACGGAAGCCATGGGTCTTGGCACGCTTACGCTTATTAGGCTGATACGTACGCTTCATCTTAAGTTCCTCCTGCTGCATTTCGAGTGTCCGCGGGGACGCGGACGCAGATATAGACACGTGAGCTTGAAGATTGTAGGGAAATCAATGTTCAAATGTCAAGAAATCAAAGGTAAAAGGTTGCGCAGTTCACACGGTTCCCCCATAAGCCAAGCTCGATTTAGCGGTGCATGACAACTTTTCACGATATTTCATCGAGTTTTCAACAGGTCATGTTGGCAATGTTGAGAACTTTTCGTCCGTTTTCCAAAGTTTTCAACAGGTTTTGAAAAGTTGTCGAAAGATGAGAAACATTGCACGGTGAGCTACTATTTGTTCGAAACCTTTTGAAAGATTGCGAGCGGCATGTCTGACGACTTTTACACCATGGTCGATTCCGGAGACCCGGCACCCGACAACGAGCACATCACCGGCGTGCGCGAAGAGCGTAAGGAAGGCGAGCAGACGACCACGCAGGCGCCAAAAGCCATGTACGCCGCGCGCATCGCCGTCTATGACGACATGCTGTCGACACCGCGTGTGATCGTCATTGATCCGCAAGATGTCCGCACGTATTTGGAAGAGACGACCAACACCGTCTACCAGTGCATGAAAGAACAAGGTGGCCATATCTCGCTCATGGTCATCCGCGAGATTGTCGAAAACTTTATCCACGCGCACTTTGCCGAGCCCATCATCTCGATTCTGGACGGCGGAGACACCATCCGCTTTGCCGATCAGGGGCCCGGCATCGACGACAAGGAGCGCGCTTTCGACTTTGGCGTTACCAGCGCAAACAGCAAGATGAAGCGCTACATCCGTGGAACCGGAGCAGGGTTTCCCATGGTGCAGGAGTATTTGGAAAACGCCGGCGGTGCCGTATCCATCGAGGACAATATGGGCAACGGCACCGTGGTTACGGTAAGCCTGAACCCTAAACGCGTGCAGGAAATCGAACGCGCCGGCGGACGCGGCGCTGCCGTGCGGCCCGAGACGGAGCATCCCACATATCCCCTGCCGGGAGCTTTTGCGCAGCAGCCCATGGCAACGCAACAGATGCAGCGCCCCGTGGGACAGATGCAGCAGCCCGGAATGCTTCCTACACAACAGTCCCAGGCGGCATCGATGTCGATGCCGTCAAACGCGCCAGAGGCCATGCCGCTGGCGGATCAGGATGCAGCAGCAATGCAGCAGGCGACGGGGGCACCGGGCGGCCAGCAAATGGGCTATCAGCCGTACCAACAGGGATATCCATATCAGCAGATGCCGCCACTGGGGTATGGCCAGCAGTTCCCACAGCAGTACCAGCAGGGATATCAGCAGCCGTACCAGCAGATGCCGCAGCAGCAGTACAACCCCTGGGCCCAGCAGATGACCCCGCAGCCTTACCAACAGTGGCCTCAAAGTTTTCAACAGCAAATGCCGCCGATGCAGGGTTCTCAACAACCAGCAGCTCAAATGATGTATCCTAATGCAGCAAATCAGTATGCGCAGCCACAACCGGACGTGTTCGTAAGCGATCGCGGCAACGCCGCACTGGGCTATCTGGCACAAAATCAAGCGTGCGGTGCTACCGATCTGGCGAGGGCGTTTGGAAACTCGGCCCCCACTTGGTCACGCACACTCAATGACTTGGCGCAGGCCGGCTTGGTCATCAAGCATGGCCAGAAATACCATCTGACCGAACTCGGCGCCGCTCGCGTGCGAGCTCAGAGCTAAAGAACGGGAGAGACAGTGGACGAGGAAGCAAGCATCATCCTGGGGGATGCCATCGCCTTTTGCCAGCGCGACGGCCAAGATGCACGCCTCATCAACATGCTGGGGCAATCGCGCGCCATAAGCCTGACCGAAGATACGCTCACGATCGAGGCCCCCTCGCGCTTTGCCATCGCGCAGCTCAAAAAGCATCAGCCGACTATTGAGGCCTATCTGGAAGAAATCGCCTTTGCACCGATTGCGCTCGACATCGTGGCACCGCAAGGAGCCGTGGCGGAATCCGCTGCCGCGACGGCGCCTGCCGCGGCTCCCGCTGCCTCCCCGGCGGTGCCGGCCTCCGCAGGCGACGTGCCGACAATCGAGCACCAGCACAGCGATGTTTCCCGTGAAACCATGGCACCGTTGCCTACCGCTGCGGCGTCAACGAACGCACCCGTCACGCACATGCCTATCGCTCACGACGCAGCGGCGGGCGCGGATTCGGGCATTGCAATCAAGAACACGCTCTCGGCCGATGACTTTCGTCGCATGATGAACCAGATGAAGGGCGGAGCGCCGACTAAGTCCACGCAAGCTGCGACCCCCGCTTCACCCATGCCAGCACCGACCGTACCGGCCGAGCAGAATACGGATGGAGCCCCGCTCGCCGCGAACTCAAAATTTACCTTTGAGAACTTTGTCTACGGCCCCGAGAACAGCCATGCCTATCGCTCGGCACTCAAGTTTGCCGCCCTCGCGGACGAGCGCGGCACGTGCACATCACTGTTCATCTACGGCAAATCGGGCCTGGGCAAGACGCACCTACTGCTTGCCATCAAAAACGAGCTCGCCGAGAAGTCGCCCGAGATCAAGGTCAAGTATGCCAACTCCCAGGCATATCTGGACGACCTGATGACCGAGTTCGACCGCCAAAAGAAGAGCAACGCCCCTATCATGCAGGCATACCACGGCGTGGACGTGCTCATCATCGATGACATCCAAAACATCATCGGCAAGCGCGCGAGCGTGGACTACTTTTTCCAGCTCATGGACGAGTTCATCCGCAACAACAAGAAGGTCGTCATCGCGGCAGACCGCGCCCCCAAGGACCTGAGCATGGACGAGCGTCTGACCAGCCGCTTCAACGCCGGCATGCTCTGCCTGGTCGCAGAGCCCAGCTACGAGATGAAATACAAGATCTTGCAGCGCTATTACGAGAACACCATCGTCGCCGCTCCCGAGGCAGGCGACGACTCGCTGCTGGCGGCCTATGGGGGCGACGGCGGGCACCTGACCGACGAGCACTTTAAACACATGGCCGAGGTCTCGGGCACCAACATCCGCGAGCTCGAGAGCTTTTGCGAGCGTTGCGCCGGCGAGGCGGGCGACCGCGAGCGCGAGGGCGGGGAGCTCACCTTTGACGATATCGACGCCATCGCCAGCCAGTACTTCGACACATCGGCCAAAAAGATCAACGTCCAGACGGTTCAGTCCGTCATCGAAGAGCAGTACGGCGTGACGCACGAGGAGCTCATCGGCCCGCGTCGCAACGCCAATATCGCCAAAGCACGCCATATTGCCATCTATCTGGCCATCGAGATGTGCGAGATGACGACCACGGCGGTGGGCGCCGAATTTGGCAACCGCAACCACTCGACCGTCAGCACGAGTTACAAAAAGGTCCAGAAGATGATCCAGGAAGACCGCACCGTCACCGAAGACCTCAAGTCGCTGCGCGATAAAATTACACTGCGCTCGTAGGGAAATAGAGACACCTGTTGAAAACTTGTCGAAACCACGGGCATAAGGTGTCTAAAACCCAACCCGCGGTGATGAAAAGTTTTGCGCAGGTTTTGAACGTGGAAAACCACCCCTGTTGCACACAGGTTGCTGTCGATTCTCTTTCTGGGTCTGACCTGCGTCTTTGGGAGTAATCAACAGTTTCGTCAGTGCTATTACTATTATTAAGATATTTATATCTATAGAAAGGTATTAAAAGATGAAGTTCACCGTCAGCCAGAGCTCGCTTACACAAGCCATCGGCGTCGTTATGAAGGGTGTCGCTTCGGCATCCACCCTTCCCATCCTGTCGGGCGTGCTCGTCAAGGCCCAAGACGGCATCTTGGAATTCCAGACCTCTAACTACACCATCTCGATCCGTCATCGCATCGCGGCGCATGTCGAAGAAGAGGGCGAGATGGTTATTCCCTGTAAGATGCTCTCCAATATCACCAAGACCCTCCCCGATGCCCCGGTCACCTTTGAGCTGTCCGAGCGCCAGGTGCTGATTGGTTGCGAGAAGAGCTCTTTTAGGCTGAACACGCTCGATGCCAATGACTTCCCCGAGTTTCCGGCCTATGCCATCGAGAGTGCCGTGGAGCTGCCGACCGATGTCTTGTCCGAAATGGTCGGCCGCGTGTGGCGCGTCACCTCGACCGACAAGGCTCGCCCCATCCTGGGCGGCGTGCACATGAAGGTCGAGAACAACACCGTACGCCTGGTAGCGACCGATTCCTTCCGCTTGGCCGTGTGCGATACGCAGGTTGAGACCTCGGCCCTCGAGGGCTCCTTTGAGCTCAACGTTCCGGCTGACGCCTTTAACGACGCGCTGAACATCATGGCCAGCCAAGCGACCATCATGATCGGGGCTACCGACACCCAGGTCGTCTTCGAGGCCGGCAACACCACCTACGTGTCGCGTCGCATCGAGGGCGTGTACCCCAACTACAAGCAGCTCATCCCCGATTCGTGCGTGACGAGCGTCAAGATCGACGTCGCCGCCTTTAACGCCGCCCTCAAGCGCGTGGCCGTTATCGCGAGCGCCAACCCCGCCGTCAAGTTCGAGATCGATGTCGAGAACGGGCAGATGGGCCTGTCCTCCATTTCCAATGACCAGGACCTTGCGCAGGAGACGATCGATGTCGAGGCCGAGGGCGAGTCGGGTACCATCGCCTTCAACTACCATTACATCTTCGGCTGCCTCAATGCCCTGTCCAAGGAGAAGGAGATCACGCTGGAGCTCAAGAGCTACTCGCAGGCGGGCATCTTTAAGTCCTACGATAAGATCAACTACCTGTACCTGGTCATGCCGGTCCGCATCTAGCGCTGCGCCATGACCATGTTCGCCCGCGATCTTTCCGTCGCGCACTACCGCAGTTTCGATAGCTATCGCCTTGCCCTGGACGAGGGCGTGACGATACTTGCGGGACCCAACGCGGCGGGAAAGACCAATCTCATAGAGGCGCTGCAGCTGCTGACGAGCGGCGCCTCGTTTAGGCATCCGACCGCAGCCGAGCTCGTCCATGACGGCGTGGGCTCGTGCAAGATCGAGCTGAGGCTCGAGGGCGACGGCCGCGTGCTTGATATGGGATTGAGCGCGGAGGACGGTAAGCGCTCGTTTAGCCGCAACGGCAAGAGATGCTCTGCCGCCGGTGTGCGCGGAGTTCTGCCGAGCGTGCTGTTTTGCCCCGACCATCTGGACATGGTTAAGCGAGGCGCCAGTGTGCGTCGCGCCGCCCTCGATGACTTTGGCATGCAACTGAGCGCACGCTATGCCGATCTTGCGAGCACCTATGGGCGCTGCGTGACCCAGCGTAACGCCTTGCTCAAGGAGACCTGGTGCTGCCGCGAGATGCTCGGCGCGTGGAACGATTCGATTGCCCGTGCGGGCTCGGCCCTGCTCGTGCACCGGTTGGCCCTGCTCGACCGGCTGGCGGGCCATGTGCACACTGCCTACGGGCAAGTGGCGTCAGGTGAGACCGCCAACGTGACCTATGCGTCCACGCTGGGGGATTTGCCCCAGGTCGAGGATCGCGAAGAGCTGAAGGGCTGGGCGTACGAGCGCATGCTGGCTGCCCTTGATGAGCACGCCGACGAGGAAATTCGCCGCGGCGTGACGTTGGTGGGACCGCATCGCGACGAGATTGAGTTCACCGTGGCGGGTCGCTCCGCCCGTTCATTTGCCAGCCAAGGACAGCAGCGTACGCTGGTGCTGTCCTGGAAGGTGGCCGAGGTTGCCGTGGCTCGCGATGTCCTGGGCACCGCCCCACTGCTGCTTCTGGACGACGTGATGAGCGAGCTCGACGGCGAGCGTCGCGGCGCTTTCCTGCGGCTGATCGGCGATGATATCCAGACGGTCATAACTACGACCAACCTGGGGTACTTTACCGATGACCTACTTGATCGAGCCAAGGTGGTGGGCATGGGTGAGACGTGCTAATTACGAGCGCGAGAGCGAAACGGTCGCCTTCAGTGGGTTTTTAAACGCAGAGCGCCAGCGCATCCTGGCGGCTGCAACACCTGAGCGCCGCGCGCAGATGGAGGCTGCCGAGGAGTCGCGCGCGGTCTATCGCGCGTGGAACGCGGTGTGCTCGGGCACGCGCGAGGGGCGGCATGTGACGGGCCTGCGCTACCTGCCCGAGTCCAATGAGCTGCTGGTATATCTCGATTCGCCCTCGTGGACGCAGGAAATGACGCTGTTGCGCGAGATCATCCGCGCGCGCATGGAGCGCGTCGGTGCGCATGTGGATGGCCTGGTGTTCAAAACCACCGCGCCCGGTCACACGCCGCCCGCTGCCAAAGAGCGTCTGCGTCCTGCCGTGGCCGAGCGCCCGCCGGCTCCGTATGCTGACCTAAGTGAGGCCGAGCGCACCGAGATTGAGCGCCAAGTGGCGCCCATCGAAGACCAAAAACTGCGCGAGGCCCTCGAGAACGCCATGAGAGCCAGTGCCGAGTGGGCCAAGGGCGTGCAAGGCAAAAAAGAGCCTTAAATCGCATCTGGTGGCCTTGTAGAGCCAAATACCCTCGTTCCCGAGGGTATTTTTTTACGATAAACTAGTAAGGCTGTACACATTTTCTTGACTGAAGGAGGACGTGTGGCAAACGAAAACGATTACGATGGCGGCGAGATTAAGATTCTCGAAGGTCTCGAGGCCGTTCGTAAGCGCCCGGGCATGTATATCGGCTCGACGAGCGCCAGCGGTCTGCATCACCTGGTGTGGGAGATCGTTGACAACTCCGTCGACGAGGCCATGGCCGGTTTCTGCACCGAGATCCAGGTGACGGTCCACGCCGACAACTCCATCACGGTCGTCGACAACGGGCGCGGCATCCCCGTCGACGAGCACCCTGTTAAAAAGATCCCGACGCTCGAGGTCGTCATGACGATCTTGCACGCCGGCGGTAAGTTCGATAACTCGGCCTATAAGGTCTCGGGCGGCCTGCACGGCGTGGGCATCTCCGTCGTCAACGCACTGTCCAAGCGCGTGGTCGTTCAGGTTCGTCGCGATGGCAACACCTACGAGATGGAGTTCTCGCGCGGCAAGACCGTCAAGAAGATGGAGGTCGTGGGCACCTCGGATTCGACGGGCACCACCGTCACCTTCTGGCCCGACGATGAGATCTTCGAGACCTGCATCTACGATTTCGATACGCTGCACAACCGTCTGCAGGAGACGGCGTTCCTCAATAAGAACCTCAAAATCGTGCTGACCGACGAGCGCGAAGCGACTCCCCACGTGGAGGAGTTTTGCTACGAGGGCGGCATCATCGACTTCGTCAAGTTCCTCAACGAGGGCAAGGACGTCCCCGAGGCCTTTAAGGAGCCCATCTACATCGAGGGCAAATCGGACCCGGACGCGCCTGTGGCCAAGATGGGAGAGGTCGAGGTTTCCCTGCAGTGGAATAGCGGCTACGGCGAGAACGTCATGTCGTTTGCCAACGACATCTACACCCCCGAAGGCGGCATGCACCTTGAGGGCTTCCGCACCGCGCTCACCCGCGTGATCAACGATTACGCGCGCAAGCAGAACCTGCTCAAGGAAAAAGACGCCAACCTGACCGGCGACGATGTGCGCGAGGGCCTTTCGGCCGTTATCTCGGTCAAGCTGCCCGATCCGCAGTTTGAGGGCCAGACCAAGGCAAAGCTCGGCAGCTCCTATATGCGAGCGCTCACGCTCAAGATCGTGACCGACGGCCTTGTCGATTACCTCGAGGAGCATCCCAAGCCCGCTCGCGAGATCGTCAAGAAGGCGCAACAGGCCTGCAAGGCGCGCAATGCCGCCCGCAAGGCGCGCGAGGCGACCCGCCGCAAGAGCCTGCTCGAGACGGCGTCCCTGCCCGGTAAGCTCGCTGACTGCTCGGTGCGCGATGCCGAGCTGACCGAGCTCTTCATCGTAGAGGGCGACTCGGCAGGCGGTTCGGCCAAGGACGGCCGTCGCCGAGACATCCAGGCGATTCTGCCCCTGCGCGGCAAGATTTTGAACGTCGAACGCGTTGGTGACCATCGCGCGTTCTCGAGTGACACCATTCAGTCGCTGATTACCGCGATCGGCTGCGGCGTCACGACGAGTGCCGGCGACGGCGGCGACTTCGATATCACCAAGGCGCGCTACCACAAGATCATCATCATGACCGATGCAGACGTCGACGGTGCGCATATCCGCATCCTGCTGCTGACGTTCTTCTACAAGTACATGCGTCCGCTGATCGATGCCGGCTACGTCTATGTTGCCTGCCCGCCCATCTTTGGCATTAAAGTGCGCAACAAGATCCACTACGTGTATCCCAACGGCCGCCAGCCCGAAGACGAGATCCTGCGCGACACCATCCAGAGTCTGGGCCTGAACCCCGACGATAACGACGAGGACGGCAAGGCCAAGGACGGCAAGATTACCAAGAAGCGCAAGGGCTATACCGTCCAGCGCTACAAGGGTCTGGGCGAGATGGACCCCAAGCAGCTTGCCTCGACGACGATGGACCCCAAGACCCGCATCCTGCAGCGTGTGTCGATCGAAGACGCCGTGGTGGCGGACCGCGCCGTGCGCGAGCTGATGGGTTCCGAGGTCGGCTATCGCCGCGAGTACATTGAAAAACATGCGCATGACGCGCGTTTCCTTGACGCTTAAGAGGAGGTAACGTGGCAGACGATATCAACAACAATGAGGGTATGGACGAGGCCGGCGATGCCGGTATGCCCGACGATCTGAAGCGCCTGCTTGCCCGTGCTGAGCAGGGCGAGGACGGCGACCCGGACGCCTATAACCCCGATGCCGATGATGACGAGGAAGAGGACGACGACGGCGAGCTCGAGGAGAGCTTTGGCGAAGTCGACCGTGGCGCCTCGGCCGGCGAGGATATCAACGGCGGCCAGCTCCAGATTTCGGAGTTCGGTCGCGAGATGAAGCAATCGTTCATCGAGTATTCGATGTCGGTTATCACGGCGCGTGCCCTACCGGACGTGCGCGATGGCTTAAAGCCGGTGCACCGCCGCATTCTGTACGCGATGAACGAGAGCGGCATCTACCCCAACCGCCCGCACAAGAAGTCAGCTTGGACGGTCGGCGAAGTTATCGGTAAGTACCACCCGCACGGTGACTCCGCGGTCTACGAGGCCATGGTCCGCCTGGCACAGTGGTTCTCCATGCGCACGCCGCTCATCGACGGTCACGGCAACTTCGGTAACATCGACGGCGACGGCGCCGCCGCCATGCGTTACACCGAGAGCCGCCTGGCAAAGCCCGCCATGGAACTGCTGCGTGACTTGCAGAAGGATACCGTCGACTGGCAGCCCAACTACGACGAATCGCTCGCCGAGCCCGTGGCACTGCCTGCACGTTTCCCCAACCTGCTGGTCAACGGCAGCCAGGGCATCGCCGTCGGCATGGCCACCAACATCGCCCCGCATAACCTCGCCGAGGCGATCGAGGCCACCTGCTACCTGATCGACAACCCCGACGCCACCGTCGACGAGCTCATGCAGATCATGCCCGGTCCGGACTTCCCCACCGGCGCCATCATCATGGGCAGCGCCGGCATTAAGCAGAGCTACGAGACCGGCCGCGGCTCCATTACCGTGCGTGCCAAGGCGCACGTGGAGTCCACCAAGACCGGTCGCAGCCGCCTGGTCTTTACCGAGATTCCCTATATGGTCAACAAAGGCACCCTGCAGGAGAAGATCGCCCAGCTCGTCAACGACAAGCGCATCGAGGGCATCTCGGATATGCGCGATGAGTCCAACCAGAAGGGTATCCGTCTGGTCATCGAGCTCAAGAAGGGCGTCATTCCGCAGGTCGTGCTCAACAACCTGTATAAGTACACCTCGCTGCAGACGACCTTTGGCGCCAACAACCTGGCACTCGTCAACGGCGTTCCCAAATGCCTGAGCCTGCGCGAGATGCTGCAGCACTACATCGACCACCAGGTCGACGTAGTCACCCGCCGCACCCGCTTCGACCTTAAGAAGGCCCAGGCCCGCGCGCATATCCTTGAGGGCTACTTGATGGCTCTCGACCATATCGACGAGGTCATTAGCATCATCCGCTCCTCGCAGACCGACTCCGAGGCCAGCAGTCGCTTGATCGAACGCTTTGGCTTTACGCCCGAGCAGACCACGGCCATCCTCGAGATGAAGCTGCGCCGCCTGACCGGCCTGGAGCGCGACAAGATCCAAGAAGAGTTGGACGGCCTGCGCCGCGCCATCGCCTACTACGAGGACCTGCTGGCGCACGAGGAGAAGATTCTGGGCGTCATCAAGGAAGAGATGCGCGAGATCTCCAGGAAGTTTGGCGACAAGCGCCGTACCGAAATCAGCCAGGTTGAGAAGGACCTGGATGTCGAGGACCTCATCGCCGACGAGGATATGGTCGTGACCATCACCCACACCGGCTACGTTAAGCGTATCCCAGTGGCTGCCTACCGTGCCCAGAAGCGCGGTGGCAAGGGCGTGTCGGGCGTCAACCTCAAAGAGGACGACGTTATCGATGAGATGTTCATCGCGTCCACGCACGAGTACGTGCTGTTCTTCTCGAGCAAGGGCAAGGTCTATCGCCTGAAGGTGCACGAGCTGCCGGTGGGTACGCGCCAGGCGCGCGGTACCGCGATCGTCAACCTGCTGCCCTTCGAGGAAGGCGAGAAGATCGCGAGCGTCATCAGCTGCCGCGAGTTCCCGGCCGACGAGTACCTGATGTTTGCCACCAAGAGCGGCATGGTCAAAAAGACCGTGATGAGCGCATATGACCGCAGCCGTCGCGACGGCCTGATCGCTATCAACCTGCGTGACGACGACGCGCTGCTGAACGTGCGCCGCGTGCGCGAGGGCGACAAGATTATCCTGGCCACCACCGCGGGCAAGGCGATCATGTTCTCCGAGGAGCAGGTGCGCGCCACCGGCCGCGATACCAGCGGCGTTCGCGGTATCGGTCTGAAGGACGGCGTGAGCGTTCTGGGCATGGAAGTCACTAACGGCAACGGCGATCTATTCGTCATCACCGAGCGCGGCTACGGCAAGCGCACGCCGGTCGCGGACTACCCGGAGCAGAATCGCGGCGGTCAGGGCGTCTACACCATTCAAATGACCGAGCGTAAGGGTAACCTCGCGGCCATGAAGACGGTGGGCCCGCAGCACGAGCTGTTCATCGTGACGGAGGGCGCGACGGTCATTCGCGTCAAGACCGACGAGATCAGCCAGACCGGCCGCGCCACCCAGGGCGTCAAGATGATGACCGTCGACGACAACGACCGCATCTGCGCCGTAGCCCGCATGACAGCCGCCAAAGAGAAGCCCGAAGGCGAAGCCACGGAAAACGGCTCTGCCCCCGAAGAAACCCCTGTCGATCTAGGCGACGGCAACGACATGCCAGAGGATCTCCTCGACGAGTAAGAGGCCCTAGCTGGTAGAAAATATCAGACCCCATATATCGGCGGTCGGCGCACTGCGCGCCGACCGCTTTTTTGAAAACCTTGGGACTCCATGGTCGCTGGGCTGGCGAGATGGTTTTGGTTTGTCGCGAGTTCCGCACGCAAAGAAGGCCACTTAATGTGGC
>URAQ01000003.1 GCA_900545875.1 uncultured Collinsella sp. | reverse complement strand
TGGGGCTGCCGAGTGACCAGCTGCACGGTTATACGCCCGCACCGGGTCTGCCGCAATGTCGAGCAGCCGTCGCCGAATCGCTCAACCGCCGCTTTGGCACGAGCTATGAGGGCAAAGACGTCTTTATGACGGTGGGTGCCGCGGCTTCGCTCACCTGCGCGCTCAACGCCGTTACGAATCCGGGCGACGAGGTTATTGTTATCGCCCCGTACTTTCCGGAGTATCGCGTTTGGATTGAGAAGGCCGGCTGTACGTGTGTCGAGGCGCCTGCCGATGAAGATACGTTCCAGCTGAGCGTGGACAACGTGCTCAAGGCGATCAGCGATAAGACGGCGGCCGTCATCATCGACTCTCCCAACAATCCGACCGGTGCCGTATATACATGCGACACGTTGACGCGACTGGCCAATGTTCTGCGCGAGGCCAACGCTCAGCGCGATTCCGAGAATCCGATTATGCTCATCTCGGATGAGCCGTACCGCGAGATCGTGTACGGTGCCGAGGTGCCTTGGGTGCCCTCGATCTACGAGCACACCGTGGTGTGCTACTCGTATTCTAAGTCGCTATCGCTGCCTGGTGAGCGCGTGGGTTGGATCTTGGTTCCCAACACTAATCCGCAGGCTGCGCGTCTGATGCCGGCTGTTGCAGGTGCTGCCCGTACGCTGGGTTTTGTATGCGCACCGGCGCTCTTCCAGCGCGTGATTATCGATTGTATCGATGAGCCGAGCGATATCGATGCCTATGCCCGCAACCGCACGGCGCTCACCGATGCCTTGGCGGACTACGGCTATACCTATGTTGAGCCGGACGGTGCTTTCTACCTGTGGGTGAAGGCACTCGAGCCCGATGCGAATGCGTTTTGCGAGCGCGCAAAGAAGTATGAGTTGCTTGCGGTTCCCTCGGACAGCTTTGGTATGCCGGGTTGGTTCCGCCTGGGCTATTGCGTGAGCTACGAAACGATTGTCAATTCGCTACCCGCTTGGAAACAGTTGGCGGACGAGTATCGTTAAAAGTAAAGCGCTCTGCCTACAATGTTTTACGTGAAACGGGGTTTGGTGTTAAGCCGGACCCCGTTGTCATGGACGTTGTGTCTTTGGGATGGAGTGGTTTTACGACTATCGAAGGCTATGCGTACAATGAATATAAGCGACGGCCGTGCCAGATAAGGAGACCTGATGCCCTACCTGCTTTCTTGTGACATTCATACCCATACGATGTTCTCTGCGCATGCATATTCGACCATTGAGGAGAATGTGTACTGGGCGGCAGAGCGTGGTCTGCAGGTGCTCGGATCTGCCGACCATTTGAGCTCTATGGTTACGGCTTGCCCCAATGACCTGCGCAGTTACCAGTTCTTTATCAACCAGGATATCTGGCCGCGCATTTGGAGCGGCGTGCTGGTGCTGCGTGGTGCCGAGGCCGATATCGTTTCGCTGGACGGAAGCCTGTTTGGCGAGGACACTCTTGTCACGCTCGATATTGCCGGCGATTCGTACAGCCGTCAGCATTCGCTGTTCGATTTGGTTACGCGTAATTTGGATTATTTGGTTGCAAGCGTGCATAATCCGCAGATTGCCGAGGGCGCGACGCTGGCCCAGACGACCGAGATGTATATCAATGCCCTGGAGCACCCCAAGGTGTTCATGCTGGGTCACACGGGGCGTTCGGGCGTGCCGTTCGATATCGACGAGGTGCTGTTGGCAGCTAAGGCCAAGCACAAGATTATCGAGATCAACAACCATAGTCTTGAACACGGTGTCGACACTGAGCATTGGGCCGTATGCCGCAAGATCGCCGAGCGCTGCGCCGAGCTGGGCGTGGGCATTGGCGTTTCGACCGATGCGCACATTGGCATGGCAATTGGTAAGCTCGATTACGCTCGCAAGATGCTCGACGAGATTCACTTCCCGTTGGATCTGATCGTGACGCGCGATCGCGAGACGCTGCTGCGCGAGATGGCGGCAGCCGGCGTGTGCGACCTGTGCAAGGGGATGTAGCGGAATTTATAAACCAAGCGAAGGGGGCGGCCCAGACGGGTCGCCCCCTTTCTTGTCCCAAAAATCTACTGAGGTTGGTTAGCGGCGTTCGAGGACCGCTACGGTTTCGGTGTGGTCGGTGTGAGGAAACATGTCGACGGGCGTGATCTTGAGCAGGCGATAGCCTCCGTCGAGAAGCTGATGCAGGTCGCGCTCTTGAGTCACGGGGTTGCAGCTGATATAGGTGATGCGGCGCGGCTTAAGCGCGCAGGCAGCTTCGAGGAACTCGGGCGTGGAGCCGGCGCGCGGCGGATCGATGGAAAGGACATCGACCCGCTCGTTGTTGTCGGCGGCATCTAGGATGTAGTCGGTGGCATCGTCAGCCATAAACCAAGCGCTGCGGGTGAGGCCGTTGAGCTCGGCATTACGACGTGCGTCGGCAATGCCGGCGTGGTTGCGCTCCACGCCAAGCAGCATAATGCCGACGCCCTTGTCCTGGGCGGCTTTGGCTGCGCACAGGCCGATAGTTCCGCTACCGCAATAGGCATCCATGAGTACGTCGCCCTGCTGCAGGTCCATGCCGTCAATCGCGAGCTGATAGAGCAGCTCGGTCTGCTGCGGGTTGGTCTGGTAGAACGCGGTGGGGGAGATATCGAACTCGCAGCCGAGCAGCTGGTCGCGCATGCACTCGGCGCCATATACAATGCGGGTTTCCTCGCCGAGGATGGCGTTGCCGGGACGTCCGTTGATGTTTTGGGCGACGGTGACGATGTGCGGATTGAGCGCGGCGACAGCCTCAAAGAACTCCTGCGCATGCGGCAAGTCGCGCTCAGCGGTCACGAGCGTGACCATGACCTGGTCGGTACGCCAACCGCAGCGGACGACGGCATAGCGAAGCAAACCAAGATGCTTGTCCTCATTAAAGGCGGGAATATGCAGCCGCTCAGCTTCGCGTGCGATGCCGTTGAGAATCTGACGGGCACCCGGTGCCTCGACAGGACACTCGGGTACGGCAACGATCTTGTGCGTGCCGCGCTCAAAGAAACCGCAACGGACAGCACCCTCCTTACCGGGAGCAAAGGGAGTGGCGGCCTTATGGCGAAAACCGCGCGGCGCAGGATATTTGCCCGGGTCGCCCAGGGTGACGCCCATACCGCGAATGGGGTCGACGCTAATGCCCTCGCGCTCGCAAAGGGTAGCAAAAAGCTCCTCCATGGCGGCCTGCTTGGCTGCCAACTGCTTCTTATAAGGACGATTGAGCGCCGTGCATCCGCCACAAGCTCTCATGATGGAACAGGGAGACTTGGGATCCACAGCCTTACGCGCAGGCGAAACCGGATCTTTATGCGGACGCTTGGAGTGAGTCTGAGACGCTTTGTCTCCGCCTCGACGAGAGTCAGAACGCTTGGTCTTAGCCCTGCTCTTGGCCGATTTGCTTTTTGCAGCTTTAGAAGACTTGGATTTCGTAGAAGATTTCTCCTCCGACCCCTCAGCTGCTTCGATCAAAGCACGACGAGCCTTACGCTCCGCACGAGATTCTGCCATGAATTAACCCCACTAATTTATTAATTTAAAGCTACAAGCATTGTACCGTGCCAAGCCAACAGACGATATGCAAGCGGTTTATTGGTATCAGTGATAGGTACAACGATGATTGCCCGCTGGGCTCCGGGGCGGGGGTTAAGTTTATCGCGAGTTCCGCACGAACAGGAGGCCACTTAATGTGGCCTCCGTCGTGAGCAGGACTGTAGAGCAGGAAACTTAACCCCCGCCCCGGAGCCCAGCGGGCAACCCCTCCCTTGTGCTCTATCACGCTAAAGTGTATGATTCTGAACGTTACATGACTCACTTTATCTAACTAAAGTGCCATCAAGGGGGAATACCATGAACACCGATATGTCTCGTCGTCAGTTTGTTGGTCTAGCCGGCTCGCTCGCCACGGTGCTTGGCCTTGGTCTTGTCGGTTGCGGCGGTGGTGCCGGCAAGGGCTCCGCTGCTGGCTCTGCCGCGGCCAAGGATGTGAAGGGTGCTGCGGAGTCCAAGAAGCTCGTGGTGGGCTTCGATAAGTCCTATCCTCCGTACGGCTTTGTGGGCGACGATGGCGAGTACACCGGCTTTGATCTCGATCTGGCCAAGGCTGTTGCCGATAAGCAGGGCTGGGAGGTCAAATACGAGGCCATCGACTGGGACGCCAAGGATACGCTGCTTAACTCGGGCGTCATCAACTGCATCTGGAACGGCTTTACCATGGAGGGCCGTGAGGACGACTACACGTTCTCCGAGCCGTACATGCTCAACGAGCAGGTGCTGGTGGTCAAGAAGGATGCGGGCATCAAGGGCTGGGACGATCTTGCCGGCAAGACTGTGATTACCCAGACTGATTCCGCTGCGCAGGACGTGCTTGAGGGTGACCAGAAGGATCTGGCAGCGACGTTTGCCACGCTCGACACGATCGGCGAGTACAACACGGCCTTTATGCAGCTCGAGAGCGGCGCGGTCGATGCCGTGGCGTGCGACCTTTCGATTGCCCAGTATCAGCTTGCCGCCAAGCCCGATGCCTATACGCAGCTTGATGAGCCGCTGTCCAGCGAGCACTACGCCGTTGGCTTTAAGAAGGGCGACACCAAGTCGGCCGATGCTGTAGCCGAGTCGCTCAAGGCGCTCTACGAGGACGGCACGGTCAAGGACCTCTGCGATAAATATTCAAGCTATGGTTTGTCTTTCGATAATTGGGTGCTCAAGTAATGTCTATTCAGGTCATGATGCAGATGCTTGGCCAGGGATTCTTGGTCAGTTTGCAGCTGTTTGTGCTGACGCTGCTCGGGTCGATTCCGCTGGGAATTCCCGTGGCGTTTATGCGCATGAGCAAAATCGCGCCGCTTCGCTGGATTGCGCGCATCTATATCTCGGTCATGCGCGGTACGCCGCTCATGCTGCAGATGTTTGCCATCTACTTTGCCCCGTACTACGTGTTTGGCATTTCGCTCACGCCCGATTCCAAGTGGACGGCGTGCGTCGTGGCGTTCATCATCAACTACGCCGGTTACTTTGCCGAGATCTATCGCTCGGGCTTGCAGTCCATTCCGCGCGGTCAATACGAGGCTGCCGAGGTGCTGGGCTATTCGCGCGTGCAGACGTTTCTGTATATCGTGATGCCGCAGGTCGCCAAGCGTATTCTGCCGGCGATGGGCAACGAGATCATCACGCTGGTCAAGGACACGTCGCTGGCGTTTGCCATTGGCGTGGGCGAGATGTTCTCGACCGCCAAGGCCCTGGTTGCCTCGCAGGTGAGCATGGTGCCGTTTGCAATCGCGGCGCTGATTTACTGGGTCTTTAACTTTGTGGTCGAGATGCTGCTGGGCGCCGCCGAGAAAAAATTGGATTACTACCATGATTAATTCGGTAATGAATATAGCGAACGCGCGCAAGGCGTTTGGCGGCAATGAGGTGCTCAAGGATATCTCGCTTGAGGTAAAGCGTGGCGAGGTCGTGGCGATTATCGGGCCTTCAGGCGGCGGTAAGTCCACGCTGCTGCGCTGTGCCACGCTGCTCGAGACGCTCGACGGTGGATCGCTCTCGTTTGGCGACCTTGCCGTCGCGACGGATGCGGGTTCGGGCGCGGTGTACGCAAAGGGCGATGTTCCTAAACAGGCGCGCTCGCGGTTTGGTCTGGTGTTTCAGAACTACAACCTGTTCCCGCACTATACCGTGATGAAAAACATCATCGACGCGCCGATCCGCGTGCTTAAGCGCCCGCGCGAGCAGGCGGAGGCCCGCGCACACGAGCTTATTGCACAGATGGGGCTTACGGGTAACGAGAACAAGGTGCCCTGTGAGCTTTCGGGCGGTCAGCAGCAGCGCGTGAGTATTGCCCGCGCCCTAGCGCTCGATCCGGAAATCTTGTTCTTTGACGAGCCGACTTCGGCGCTCGATCCCGAGCTGACGGCCGAGGTGCTGCGTGTCATTAAAGACCTTGCCGCGCAGAATATGACGATGGTGATCGTGACCCACGCGATGCAGTTTGCGCGCGATGTTGCCGATCGCGTGGTCTTTATGGACGGAGGCCGCATTGTCGAGGAGGGTCCGGCCGAGCAGGTTATCGACCATCCGCGCGAGCAGCGCACGCGTGAGTTTTTGAGCCGTATCGAGGGATAGGCTCAGGTATTTGCTCAACTATTAATTGAGGCGAAGCCGCCGCAGGTCTTACGGTCTGTGGCGGCTTTTTGTTTGCATCGGCGGGGTTCAATAATCGCCTCACAAGCTTGTCTCTTCCTCTCGCCGCCCGTATTCATACGCGTGCCGAAAGGTGTGCATGGACGGTCGCCCGTGAGGGTAGGGTGGTGGCATAGGACATTTGGAGGGTGAGTCGGCTCGGCTGCCGACCATGCTGCTCCCGGGATGGCACCGACCGCGAACTCTCCCCGTTGGCGTCGCGCAATGCGCGCGGCCCTGCAAGGAGGTCATCATGGGTGCTCCCAAGACCGGCAATGTAAGGAACGTGGTGCTCGTAGGCCAAGGCGGGGTGGGCAAGACTTCACTCGCCGAGGCCATGCTCCACCTTTCTGGCAAGACCGCCCGCCTGGGCGGCCACGACGGCACCAAGCCCACGCTCGACTATGACCCCGAAGAGGTCAAGCGTGCATTTTCCATCTCGACGACCATTGCACCGATCGACTGGAAGGGCGCGCGCATCAATGTGCTCGATGCCCCGTGTTACCCCGATTTTATCGGCGACGCCTTTGCCGCGATGAGCGTCTGCGAGACGGCCCTGTTTGTGGTCGACGCCGAGGCCGGCCCGCAGCCTACGACGGTTAAGCTCTGGTATGCCGCCGAGGACCTGCGCTTGGCGCGTGCGGTGTTCGTAAACCGCCTGTCGCGCTCCGAGGCCAGCTTTGCGACCACGATGGACCTGCTGCAGGAGCGCTTTGGCACGCGACTGGGCGCCGTGACCCTTCCCTGGGGCGAGGGCGAGGACTTTGATGGCATCATCGACCTGGTGCGCATGAAGGCGCGCCATTGCAACGGCGCCGAAGCCGTTGAGTCGGAGATTCCCGAGGAGTATCGTGCCCAGGCCGAGGAGGCCCATGACCATCTGTGCGAGCTGGTGGCCGAGGCTGACGACGAACTGATGATGAAGTACTTGGAAGGCGAGGAGACGCTGACGCAGGAGGAGCTTGAGGGCTTGCTGTCGAAGGCGATTGCCGAGCGCATCTTTGTGCCGGTCTTTGCGGGCGATTGCATTAAGGAGCAGGGCGTCAACTCGCTGATGGACGACATCGCCACGTACTTCCCGGCGCCGACGGACTACGGCGAGATGCCGCTCATCGACGGTGATTCGCTCAAGATTTCGAGCGACGATGACCGTCCGGTGGCGTTTGTGTTTAAGACGCTGGCCGATCCGCAGCAGGGTCGCATCAGCTTTATCAAGGTGCTGACGGGTACGCTTGAGCCGGGTCTTGAGCTGATCAACGCGCGTACCCGCAAGAGCGATCGTCTGGCCCACCTGTATGTGATGTGCGGCCGCGACATGACCGAGGTCGGTCACGCCTATGCCGGCGACATCATCGTGGCGCCCAAGCTGGCGGCCGAGACGGGCGATACGCTCTCCATTACCGGTAAGGTCGAGGCGGCGGCGTTTAAGTTCCCCAACTCGCAGTACCGCATTGCCATCGAGGCCGAGAACCGCGGCGACGAAGAGAAGCTCTACACGTTTATCGAGAAGGCGTGCAAGGCCGATCCGACCATGAGCATCGATCGTGACGAGGAGACGGGCCAGACTATCATCTCCGCCGTGGGTGAGGCACAGGTTTCGGTGCTGCTCAACCGTCTGGAGGATCGCACCAAGGTCGTGGCCAAAAGCGTGCCGATCCGCATTCCGTATCGCGAGACCATCCGCCGCACGGCGAGTGCCCAGGGCCGCCATAAGAAGCAGACCGGCGGCGCCGGTCAGTACGGCGACTGCTGGCTGCGCGTTGAGCCGCTCATTGGGCCCGACGGCACGAGCGACGGCTATGAGTTTGTGGACGAGGTCGTGGGCGGCCGCATTCCGCGCTCGCTGATCCCCGCCGTGGACAAGGGTGTCCAGGAGACCATGAAGGACGGCATCATTGCCGGCTACCCGCTCACGGGCATTCGCGTGGCTGTGTACGACGGCTCGTATCACAGCGTCGACTCCAACGAGATGGCGTTCCGCGCGGCGGCTCGCATCGGCCTGCGCAAGGCATGCGCCGATGCCGATCCGGTGGTGCTGGAGCCCATCGAGGAAATCACGGTGACTATCCCCGAGAGCTACGCTGGCGCCGTGATGGGTGACATCTCGGCCTCGCGCGGTCGCGTGACGGGCATGGAGACCGATGAGCGCGGAGACACCGTGGTCATCGCGCAGGCACCTCTCGCCGAGCTGACGGATTATTCGACGCGTCTGCGCTCTATCACGCGTGGCACGGGCGACTTTACCATGAAGCCCGCCGGCTACGAGCAGGTTCCCTATGACGTTCAGGCCAAGCTAGTCGAGCGCTATGAGGAGGGCCGCGCCAAGTAACGAGCAGGCTTAGCCACAATATCCATGTCAACCAATGGGCCGCCTTGGGCAATCCGGGGCGGTCCATTTTGATCCGTATGCGACGGAGGAAAACGGATCATTTTGGTTTTTGGGATGATGCGGCGACTCTAGTCCCCCAAGGCCTGATTGCGGCCGGTGGCGTAGTCGATCTGCACATGCGGCTGCAGGTTGTAGCAGTATACGTGGAAGCACAGCGTCTTGCCGTGGTCCTCGACCGATTGCGCCTCAAGGCGCACGCCGCGGCAGACAAGTTCCTCTTCGTTATACATAGGCGTGACGCGGTAGAGCACGTGGTTGCCCGTTTCGCGGATGTAGTCGAGAATCTGCTCCTCAAACGGTAGCATGCCCGTCTCGTTGAGATAGCGCGTGCCGGTGAGGAGATCCTTGCGATTGGCGTTTTCGCCGCAGAGCGACCAGGCGATGAGGTGGCAGCGGTTGTAGAGGCTCTGGCCCGGAATAAAGTCGTAGCGCTGCTGATGCCATCCGGCGGGATGGATGCGCGAGATATCGCCGCGCTTGCCTTGACCGAGCGAGTCGGGGCCCACGCAGGCGAGCGCTTTGCGAGTGCGGCCCAGGCTGTCGAGCTTGGAGAATTTCTTAAAGCAGCCCTCTTCGGTGGCGCGATCGTATTCATCGAGTGTGAATGATGGCGTGCCGAGCGGGTGCATGCTGTCGGCGCGAAGGGCAACGTAGGGGTTGCCGGCGTAGTCGGGAATGCTGCTGAGGTATACGCCGCGGGCGCGGTCAAGATCGGGGTTTTCGACCTCGTCGATGGGGGCGGCGGCGCTGTCCGCGGAAGCGTCGTCATCGGTGTCGGGTGCGGCGGAATCGGAGCCATCGCCAGAGTCCTGGCTGTTTTGAGGGTCCGGGGAGCTCGCCGTTCCCGATTCGAGCCGAGCGACCAGGTCTGCCTCGTCGTCGGTGCGGCTGGGACTCTCGTTTTGTTTTTCGGCCAGAGCCGCTGCCTGTTCATCGCTTTGCGGCGACAGCAGCTTGGGCGCTCCGTCGAGCGATCCCGTAAACAGCGCAAATCCAAGCACCACGGCGGTGCCGATGGAAAGTACTTGCTTGTAGGCGGACTTGCGCGACATTGAGGCTCCTGGCTAGACGGTTCGGAATCTACCAGTCTAGCAGGAGCCGGCAAGGGCCGTTCTGTCGAACAAATACTTAAGATTTGAGACAAACGCTACTGATTCATTTGTCCCGCGGTCTAGATCGAGGTGGAGTCGAGCCAGTTGAGCTTGCACTCGAGAATGCGCTGCTCGCCGGGTTCGCTGCTTCCGTCAAGTAGGGCGAGCAGCATCTCGGCTGCTTCGCGACCTTCTTGGTCGACGGGCTCGATGATGGTGGAGACGGTCGGTGTGGTGAGATTAGTCCAGTCTTCGCAGTTGAGTCCCAAAAGGCCGATTTGCTGCGGAAGCAGATGGGCCATTGGCTGGAGGGCCTTGTAGACACGGGGAAGTGCCCACTGATTTTGCACGAAGATAAGGGTTCGCTTGGCGGGATTGAACTTGAATTTAAAGTATTCAGTGAGCTCGTTGATTGACGGCTTGTTGTGATCGATGGGAATCGCTTTGTAGAGCTGCCCGTTCGCTGCCAGCGCCTCGGCATACCCCTGAAAACGCTCCATGCGGGTGCGCATTTCGGTCATGTTGGCGGCAATGGAAAAGAAATCTTCGTAGCCGGCGTCGAGGAGTGCCTGTGTGGCGTTGTACACGCCGTCGTAAAGGTTGGTTTTGATCCAGCTGGTACCTGGGCTATAGATGGCCGCATCGAAAAAGACGACCGGCTTGCCGGCGCGTCTAATGCGGTCATGCACGGCTTTGAAGTTTGCCGTGGGCTGGATGATAAAGCCATCGACGCCCAGCGAGAGCATCTTGTCGACGTACATGAGCTCGGTCTCGGGGTTAAAGTTGCTCGTGCAAACGACCGTCTGGTAGCCCGCGGGGAGCATGACCTGCTCCATGCCATTGAGAACGAGCCCCGCCCATTTGTTGGTGTTATCCAAAATGATGATGGCAATGACGTGGGTTTGCTTGCCGGTGAGCGTCTGCGCTTGGGCGTTGGGAACGTATCCGAGTTCCTTAATGACGCGCGCGATTTTGTTCTGCGTCTTCTCGCTAAGCTTTTCTCGTTTGTCGTTGAGGTAATACGAGACGCTTGCCGTCGAGGTTCCCGCCTCTCGAGCGACGTCTGCGATCGTAACGCGCTGTTTTGCCACAGCGACTCCTTCCGACAGATGAGCATTTTCCAACATGATGACTTTGAGTCTTGGTGAAGGATACGCTTCGGTGAGCGGCTTTTTCCTTTCATATGAGTATGCAACAAATGCGGCATACGGGTGGGGTCGAAATTTGTGACCGGCATGCGCATCTGCCGTCTACCGAGAAAATCAAATACTTCTTGACTTTTGAAATCGAGGGCAAAATCGCAGGATTCATTTTTGGTTAAACGCATAACTAAATCGCATAACCAACGCTCTGACCTGCGCGTTTACCGAAATAAGCTGGCATTAAGAAAAACGAGCACCTATATTGTTCTTGTCGAAAAGACAGCAAGTCCAAACGGCAGGGGATGCTCCGGAGGCCTCCGCAAACGGTGTCTTGCGCACGCAACTCTATGAAAAGAGGGAAGCAATGAAGATCGTAGGCGTTGCCGCCTGTACTGTGGGTATCGCCCACACGTATATGGCCCAGAAGGCGATTCAGGATGAATGCGCCGCCCGTGGCATCGAGTGCAAGGTCGAGGCTCAGGGTGGCCTGGGTATCGAGAATGAGCTCACGCAGGAAGACGTGGACTCCGCCGACCTGGTCCTGGAGTCCGTCGACGTGGGTGTCGAGAACGAGGACCGTTTTGAGCAGAAGATGGCCGAGGGCAAGTTCCTGAAGGTCGGCACCTCTGATGTAATCGCCGATCCGGTAAAGATCATCGACCAGGCCATTGAGATCATCAAGGCGACGGGTGGCGCCGTTGACGCGCCCAAGGCCGAGGCCAAGGCAGAGAAGAAGGCCGTCTCCGCTGCCCCGCAGGCCCCGACACCGGCGTCCAAGCAGTCTATCTTTGCCGATCCTGGCAAGACGCTGCTCAATGCATTCAATACCGGCGTTTCCTATTTTATCCCCATCGTCGTTATCGGCGGCGTGTTTCTTGCCTTCTCGCTGGCATCCGGTACCGCCGGCGCCAACGGCATGGAGGTTACGAACCCGCTGATGGTGAGCCTTAACACCATCGGCATGGCCGGCATCTCCATGATGATCCCGGTGCTTGCGGCATACATCTCCTACTCGATGGCCGGCAAGCCCGCGCTCGCCCCCGGTTTTGTCCTGGGCTACCTGGTCAATAACGCAGTCGTTACCCCTAACGGCAACAGCGTTTCGACCGGCTTCTTGGGCGCCATGATCATGGCGGTCATCTGCGGCTACTTTGTCCGCTGGATGAAGACCTGGAAGGTCAACAACACCATCCAGACCATCATGCCCATCCTGATCATCCCGATTCTGACCTCGCTTGTCCTGGGCATGGCCTATATCTACATCCTGGCCACGCCGCTTGGCTTTGTGATGGACTGGCTCACCGGCGTGCTCGGCAGCCTGCAGGGCGGTTCCGCAGTTGTCCTGGGTCTGGTCATTGGCGTTATGACCGCCTTCGATATGGGTGGCCCCATCAACAAGACCGCCTCGACCTTCACCATGGCCATCATGGCCTCCGGTATCTACGGTCCTAACGGTATGTTCCGCGTCGCCGTCGCCGTTCCCCCGATCGCCTGTGGCCTCGCTGCGCTCATCGCCAAGAACAAGTTCGATGACGCTGACCGCCAGATGGGCATCTCCGCGCTGTTCATGGGCTGCATCGGTATTACCGAGGGCGCTATCCCCTTCGCGGTCAAGGACCTCGGTCACACCCTGCCCGGCATTTGCATCGGCTCTGCCGTGGGTGCGGCACTTGCCGCCTTCCAGGGCATCGACTGCTACGTCCCGCACGGTGGCTTTATCGTCGCCCTTGCCACCAACAACGTCGCGCTGTTCTGCCTGGACATCGTGATTGGCGCCGTGGTCGCCGCTGCAATCCTGATTGCCATGAAGCCCACGCTCGATAAGCAGGCCAAGTAAACCTTTAAGGACTCCGGTTGTGCGGAGGGATGGATTTGACTCCGCACAACCGCCCCTACACAACAAAATCCATCCGTACTGATAGGGCCCACATCTGGGTCCCAGGGAACTTTTGTCAAAAATCCTCTGGAGAAGGAGAACAAAATGTCCAACCTCACCATCCGTCAGGCCGTTCAGGGCATGCTCAAGCTGCAGGATAGCGGCGATCACGCAACCATGGTCGGCATTGGCCCCATGAGCCCCAACCTGATTCAGGCCGTGTTCGAGCTTGCCAAGGACGAGGATTTCCCGCCCATGTTTATCGCCAGCCGCAACCAGGTCGATATGGACGAGATGGGCGCCGGCTACGTCAACGGTTGGGACCAGACGCGCTTTGCCGCCGACATCAAGAAGGTTGCCGACGAGGTGGGTTACACCGGTCCGTACTACCTGTGCCGCGATCACGGCGGTCCGTGGCAGCGCGACGAGGAGCGTAACGCCCACCTGCCCGAGGACGAGGCCATGGAGCTCGCCCGCAAGTCCTTCGTCGCCGACATGGAGGCGGGCTTTGACCTGCTGATGGTCGACCCCACCAAGGACCCCTATCAGATCGGCAAGGTTATTCCGCTCGACGTGGTGCTTCGCCGCACGATCGATCTTATCGACTACCTTGAGCAGTACCGTCGCGAGCATAACCTGCCCGAGGTCGCCTATGAGGTCGGTACCGAGGAGACCAATGGCGGCTTGACCTCTACCGATAAGTACGAGGAGTTCATTTCTCAGCTGCAGCCCGAGCTCGAGAAGCGCGGCTGCCCCATGCCCACCTTTATCGTCGGCCAGACCGGCACCCTTACCCGCTGGACGGAGCAGGTCGGTCACTACAACTTCAAGAACGCCCGCGAGCTTGCCGATATGGCCAAGCGCTATGGCGTGGGCCTGAAGGAGCACAACGCCGACTATCTGGACGACGCGACGCTGCTCGAGCACATCCCGGCACACGTGACCGCCTCCAACGTCGCTCCGCAGTATGGCACCGAGGAGACCCGCGCCTACCTCAAGCTCTGCGCCACCGAGCAGATCCTGGTCGACAACGGTCTGTGCGATGACCCCTCCGACCTGTATCACACGCTGCTGGTCAAGGCTATCAAGACCGAGCGCTGGCGCAAGTGGATGACTGGCGACGACGTCAACCTGCAGGTCGATGACATCCTTGCCGACGATGAGCTCAGCCTGAAGATCCTGGATGTTTCCGGCCACTATGCGTTCAACGATCCCGAGGTCAAGGAGCAGGTCGAGAAGCTCTATCGCAACCTCGCTGCCCAGGACATCGACGGCAAGCGCTTTGTGATCGAGCACATCAAGCGCCCGATCAAGCAGTACGTCGTCGGTCTTAACCTCAAGGGCGTCACGAGCCGCATCGAGAAGGCTCTCGAGGACTAAGTAGCTTTTCCTACACGACGCCGGGCCTGGGGCATGTCCCAGCCGCAGGCCCGGCACATAGGACAAAGGGACATCCCCTTTGTCCTATTTTTTGAGTTTTGGATTCCTTCGAAGGAGTTTGCACCATGAAGTTCTTTATCGATACTGCCAATCTGGACGAGATCGCCGAGGCCAAGAGCTGGGGCTGCCTGGCCGGTGTTACCACCAACCCGTCCCTGTACGCCAAGACCGGCGGCAAGCTTGCCGACTTTGAGCCGCATATGCTCAAGATTGCCGAGCTCTGCGAGGGCCTGCCCGTTTCCGCCGAGTCTACCGCTACCACTGCCGAGGGTATGATCGAGGAGGGCAAGCGCCTTGCCGCCCTCGCCCCCAACATCGTGGTCAAGCTTCCCGTGTGCGAGGCCGGCCTTGCCGCCTGCCGTGCACTGGCCGATGCTGGCGTGCGCGTCAACATGACGCTCGTCTTCTCGCCGACGCAGGCCCTTATGGCCGCCAATGCCGGTGCTCGCTACATCAGCCCGTTTGTCGGTCGTTTCGATGACATCGCCGAGGACGGTATCTCGCAGCTCGACAACGTCGTGACCTGCATTAAGAACTACGACTGGACGGGCAAGAACGTCGACGACACCGTCGAGATCATCACCGCCTCGGTTCGTACGCCCAACCACGTGACCCAGGCCGCGCTACTCGGTGCCGATATTGCGACCGTGCCCATGGCCGCTCTCAAGAAGTGCCTGCATCATCCGCTGACCGACCAGGGCCTCGCCTCTTTTGAGGCTGACTGGCAGAAGGTCGTCGCTCAGGCTTAACGAGTGGATTGCCCCGGCATCGCGTCATCCGGTGCCGGGGTTGTTCTCAAGAGAGGAATTCGTATGACCAACCAGGAGCTGGCGAAGGTCGCCAATGAGGTCAGGAAGGGTGTCGTGACTGCGGTTCACGCGGCCAAGTCGGGACACCCGGGTGGATCGCTCGGTGCTGCCGACATCATGACGTATCTGTACTTTGAGGAAATGAATATCGATCCTGCCGACCCTCACAAGGCCGATCGCGATCGCTTTGTGCTCTCCAAGGGTCACGCGGCGCCGGGCCTGTATTCGGTGTTGGCAAATCGCGGCTATTTTCCCGTCGAAGAGCTCGAGACGCTCCGTCATATTGGCAGCCGACTGCAGGGCCATCCCAACATGAACGACGCCCCTGGCATCGATATGTCCACCGGATCGCTCGGTCAGGGCATCTCTGCTGCAGTTGGAATGGCGCTTGCCGCTAAGCACTGGGGCGACGGCTACCGTGTCTACACGTTGCTGGGCGACGGTGAGTGCGAGGAAGGCCAGGTGTGGGAGGCGGCCATGTTCGCCGGCAACCATGCGCTCGACAATCTTGTTGCCGTCGTCGACCACAACGGCTCGCAGATTGACGGCACGATCGATGAAGTCAACTCGGCCATGCCGCTCGCTGACAAGTTCCGCGCCTTTAAGTGGCATGTGATCGAGCTCGCCGACGGTAACGACATGGCGCAGATTGCCGCCGCCTTTGCCGAGGCCCGCAAAGTGAGCGACTCGCCCGTGGCCATTATCGCCGAGACGGTGAAGGGCAAGGGCGTCTCCTTTATGGAAAACCAGGTGGGCTGGCACGGCAAGGCACCCAACGATGAACAGTTTGAGCAGGCCATGGCCGAGCTCGCAGCAGCAGGGGAGGAGCTCTAATGGCAGACGTCAAGAAAGTCGCCACGCGCGTTAGCTATGGCGAGGCGCTTGTCGAGCTGGGCAATGAGCGCGATGACTTTGTGGTTCTCGATGCCGACCTGGCCGCCGCCACGCAGACCGGTAAGTTTAAGGCTGCGCACCCTGAGCGCTTCTACGACGCCGGCATTGCCGAGAGCAACCTGATGGGTCTTGCCGCCGGCATCGCGACCACGGGCCGCGTTGCTTTTGCGAGCACCTTTGCGATGTTTGCCGCCGGTCGCGCCTACGAGCAGGTCCGCAATTCCATCGGCTACCCGCACCTCAACGTCAAGATTGGCGCTACTCATGCCGGCATTTCGGTGGGCGAGGACGGCGCCACGCATCAGTGCTGCGAGGACATCGCGCTCATGCGCACGATCCCGGGTATGACGGTAATCGTTCCCGCCGATGACATCGAGGCTCGCGCTTGCGTGCGCGCCGCCTATGAGTTTGAGGGACCGGTCTACATGCGCTTCGGACGCCTGGCAACGCCGGTCATTAACGATCACGAGGACTATGAGTTCAAGATTGGTCGCGGCGTGGTCGTGCGCGAGGGGTCCGATGTGACCATCATCGCTTGTGGCCTTATGGTCGCCGAGGCGCTTGAGGCTGCCGAGGCGCTCGCTGCCGATGGTATCGATGCCGAGGTCATCAATATGCACACGATCAAGCCGCTTGATGAGCGCCTGGTGGTTGCCAGCGCCAAGAAGACCGGTCGTGTGGTCACTGCCGAGGAGCATTCGATTATCGGTGGTCTTGGCGAGGCCGTGGCCTCGGTGCTCGCGGAGCAGCATCCGGCGCCGATGCGTCGCGTCGGCGTGCGCGATGTGTATGGCGAGTCCGGCCCTGCGGTCGATTTGCTGCACAAGTACGGTTTGGACGCCGACGGCATCGAAGCTGCGGTCAGGTCCGTGTTGTAAGGAAGGTTTCCATGGGATTTGTATCTGCCAACCAAGTGACGATAGGGTATACCGCCGCCTCGCGCGAGGACGCCCTACATTATTTGTCCGAGCAGGCCATCGAGCTCGGCTTTGCCGATGACGCATCTGCCGTAGAGGCCGCCTTCATTGCTCGCGAGAACGAGGCCGAGACCGGCCTTGTCGCCGGTTTTGCCGTTCCGCATGCCAAAAGCGACGCGATCCACACGCCGGGCGTAGCCGTGCTTAAACTGACCGAGCCCGTTGAATGGCCGAGCTTCGATGGGGTGCCCGTCGATGTTGCGCTCGCGCTGTACGTGCCTGCCGGCGAGGCTGGAACCACGCATCTGCGCCTGCTCTCCAAGGCTGCCGTAATGCTGATGGACGCCGGCTTCCGCGACAAGGTGCGCGCGAGCACCGATCCCGTTGAGATTGCGGAGCTCATCAATAGCGGACTCGAAGACTAGGACGGTCATCCCGTTCAATCAATCGATCCTTCTCCAAGGAAAAGGGCCGCGACGCCATATAGGTGTCGCGGCCCTGTTTGCGTTTCCCCAGATAAAACCTGCCAAAATAAACCTATCCCTTTTTGGCAGGCTAATCGTGAGTTATTTCACCGCAACTTAGGGCACGGTTAGGAAGTGTGCACCTTAAAGAGTGGAGCCCTTGATTAGAGAGGTCGCGCTCATCTCTCTAAATGTCTCTCTAAAGAGAAGGTTGGTTAGAGAGATAGCATTAGGCAATCTAGCAGCGAATTCGATACATCTCTCTTAATGCCTCTCTAAAACAAGGCGCTTATCTCTCTAAAGTTAGAGAGATAAGCGCCTTGTTTTAGAGAGACGGAATGCCAAAATTCGTCCGTCAGCTACCATCTGCCAAAAATGACGGATAAAGGGCTCATCGAAGTAATGGGTTCATCGACGAGCCGCAACCGCCGCTATCGGAAGAAGTAGATGCAGCCGAATTGCCCCTCTATCGTCTCTCGAAGTTTGATGGGTGCTAGAGGGGCGACTGCCTCGCGATATTTTCCCAAGATAAAACCTGCCAAAACAAACCTGTCCCTTATTGACAGGTCAGTTAACGCAGTCCAGGTTGAGCATATGTGAGCGAGCGGGCTCCGGGTGCGGTAAGGTGACGTGAAACAAGCGGGCGCTGACCTTTTGGTCGCGCCCGTGAAGTTGAACGTCAGATTGCCGTGCCCGGAGCCCGCGCAGCGCCGAGCAGTTACGCCGTTTGTAAAACGGCGTAACCTAAAGGTTCATGTTGCCGTGGATGTAGGGGGTGACCTCGGGGGAGATATGGTCGCAGCCCAGCTCGCGCAGCGCGGACTCGATGGCGGCGGGCAGCGGGGTCTTGCCCTCGGCATCGACGGCGGTGCCGCCGAGCGCGGCAATCTTGGCGACATCTGCGGGTGCGGCCTCGATATGCATGCAGCCGCCGATCAAGCGCGCGCGTACCTGTACCAGATCAAGATCGTGCAGGTAATCCTCGCAGGCGCGGATTAAATCGACCTTCTCGCGCGTAAGCTCCTCGCCCGTGGGGACGCGGGTGGCAAGACATGCTCCCGCCGGCAGGTTCCAAACGGGATAGCCCCATGCGCGCAGCAGCTCGCGCTCTTCGTCCTTGGTAAAGCCGACCTCCATAAGGGGTGAGCGTACGCCGAGCTCTTCTGCCGCACGCATGCCGGGGCGGTAGTCACCGCGATCGCTTGCATTGCTGCCATCGATGACGGTGGGAAAGCCGAGCGACTTGGCGTGGTTGACGATGGCGGTAAAGCCGGCGTGCTTGCAGTGGTAGCAGCGATTGGCATCGTTGCAGGCTACTTGGGGGAGCTGCAACTGATCCACCGAAAGATTGAGCACGGGGAGCTTAAAATGCGGCCCCTCATTGGCCTGCCCATCAACGGACTGCTCAAACGAAGCCTGCTCGGGCGTGCCGATGAGCGGCGTGGTGAGATGGACGAGGAGGGTATTGGTAGGCATGATGCGGGCGCATGCGGCGGCCAAAAAGCTGCTGTCAACGCCGCCGGAAAACCCGATAGCCACGCGTCCGTATGCCAAAAGCAGCTGTTCGAGCGCCGATAGCTTGTCTTGAAGCTCCTCTGCGGGTGCCGTGGTGTCTAAAATCATGAAACGATCCTTATCGTTGAGTACTCGATCGAAAACTATAATCCTAATGCGTTACTTGCCATAAGACTTCTATCTGTGTAACGAAAGTGCAATATGATATATACGTTATATACAAGTTGCCAAATGCGGTAGAGTTGCAGCAACGTGACAGCGAGAGTCGATGGGGGACCGATATGATCAAGGCTGTTATTTTTGACATGGATGGAACGCTGGTCGATACCGAGCGTTTGGGGATTAAGGCCTGGAAGGCAGGCGCCGCTGAGCTGGGGCTCGCGATTGATGAAGCGCTGATCCATCAGTTTATCGGCCGCACGCTGCCCGATGTTATGGATATCCTCGATAAGCATTATGGCAGCCACGAAACCACCGAGGCGATCTATCGTCGCCACAAGGAGATTCGCGACGAGATGGTCAAGACCGAACTGGAACTTAAGGCCGGCGCCGCCGAGTGCCTAGACGAGCTGCTGGCTGCGGGCTATCACGTTGGTCTAGCGACGTCTTCGCGCCACGTTACCGCCGAGCGCAACCTTAAGATGGTCGGTCTCTTTGACAAGTTTGAGACCGTGACCTGCGGTGAGGACGTCGTGCACGGCAAGCCCGATCCCGAGATGTATCTGCTTGCCTGCGAGCGCGCGGGCTTTGCTCCCGAGGAGTGCGCCGTGGTCGAGGATTCGCGCAACGGCTGTGTCTCGGGCATCACGGCCGGCTGCCATGTCTTTGCCGTTCCCGATATCGTTCCGCTGCCGCAGGACGTGGTGGACGGCTGCGAGGCGGTGCTCGACACGCTGTTCGATCTGACGGCGGCAGTTAAGGCCGTGCGCTAGACAATTGCGGTGTTGAAACGAGCGATTGCTCACGTTTGCGCTCAAGCAAAAGGGGCCCGGCAATGGTCGGGCCCCTTTTGCTTGAGCGGCGACTTAGCATACTTGCGGGCGTGCTATAGATACGCGCCTAGGTTGATGGCCGTGGCGTCGGTCTGGCTGCTTGCCTGGGTGCTGGCGCGTTCCAGCAGGAACGGCCGCACGAGTTCTTGGCGGTTGATGTCCTCGATGGCCGTGACCGCGGTGACGGTGCGCGCTGCAGAGCCGATGTGGACGTGCTTGGTCTTTGCCGGTGCCTTGTTTTCGATCTGTTCTATAAGCAGCTGCACGCCTTTGCGGCCAATTTCGTAGCCCGGGGGTGCCACCGTGGTGAGTGGGACCGAGCCGCTCCACGCAAGTGGGTTGCCGTCGCAGCCGGCCACGAGAATCTGGCCGGGAACAGAGACGCCTTTGTCAATGAATGCCGAGATGATGCCCGAGGCCAGCACGTCGGTAAGGCCGATCACGAAGTCGGGGCGCTCGCCGGTGGGGCGCTCGGCAATTTGGGCTCCGATACCGTAGCCGTCCGCCGCGGTGTTCCACTCGCCGGCATCGATGACTTCGATCTTAATGTCGGAGCGCATTGCGAGCGCCTTGTGAATGCCAAGGACGCGCAGAGTAAGCTGCATGAATGCCGATCTGCCCACAACGGTGATATGGTGTGCGCCGCGGGCGATGGCGAGTTCGGCGATGATGCGGCCCTGTGCCTCGTTGTCGGCAGCCACGTAGTAGCCCGGCTCGGAGCAGTGGATATCCAGGTGGACGATGGGCACGGGCATCTTGGTCATGGCCGGGTGCCAGTCGGGGGATGCCATGGGCTGAACCATGACGCCGGACATCTGGGTGCCCATAAAGTAGCGCAGGTAATGGTCCTCGAGAATATCGTCGTTATCGGCGTTGGCGATGAGCAAGTCGTAGCCGTGCTTGCGGGCCTCGTTGTGGGCGCCGCTGGCGATTTGGAGCGAAAAGCCGTGATCGAGACGGGGGAGCACCAGGCCAAAGGACTTGGTGGCGCCGCCCGCGAGCTGACGAGCGCTTTGGTTGGGCAGGTAGCCCAGTCGATTGATGGTTTCATTTATGAGCTTGAGGGTCTCGGGGCGCAGCTTTTCGGGATGGTTGAGTGCGTTGGAAACCGTGCCCAACGAAACCCCGGCTTCGCGCGCGACGTCGCTGATTTTAACCTTTGCCATAGCGGCCCCTTTGATGCGTTTCAAGTACAAGCCAGATTGTAGCATCGCCCGCCCCTAGGGTGTCAAAACCTGCCAATTAGAGACAGGTTTATTTTGGCAGGCTTTATCTGGGGAAACGCCGTTGCCAACTCGACCATCACAATGGGGACAGGCACCTTTGTGGTGGTTTGAGCATGTGTGCATCGGGTGGTATCTAAGATGAGATACCACTTCTGGTATATCAGCTTGCGGTTGCGTGAGTACAATACTCGAACGTTATACGTCTCAGCGCCCCCTGTGCGTGGACGTCTTGCAGTCACGCGAACGAAGGGATTTATCCTATGTGCGGAATCGTCGGCTACACCGGCTCTGATATTGCAAAGAACATCCTGGTCACGGGCCTTAAGCGTATGGAATATCGCGGCTATGACTCATCGGGTGTTGCACTCGAGGTGGGCGAGGGCGCAGCAGCACGCCTCGACGTCATCCGCCGCGTGGGCAAGGTCGCGGGCCTGGAGAGCGAGCTCTCCAACATCGATAGCGACGCCACGTGCGGTATCGGCCATACCCGTTGGGCCACCCATGGCAAGCCTTCCGTTGTGAATGCCCACCCCCACACCAGCTGTGACGGTCGCATCGCCATCGTCCACAACGGTATTATCGAGAACTTTGCCGAGCTGCGCGAGGAGCTGGAGGGGCGCGGCCATCACTTTAAGAGCGAGACCGATACCGAGGTCTTCGCGCACCTGATTGAAGAGGCATATGCCCAGACGCACGACCTGATGGCTTCCGTGCGCGAGGCCTGCACCCACGTGGTGGGCGCGTATGGCCTGGCTGCCGTGTCCGCCGATGAGCCCGGCGTAATCGCGGTTGCCCGCAAGGATTCCCCCATCGTCGTCGGCGTGGGCGAGACCGGCTCCTATGTCGCCTCCGATGTGATCGCGCTCATCGACGCTACGCGTGACGTCGTGGTGCTCGAGGACGGCCAGTTTGCCAAGCTCACGCCCGCGGGCGTCGAGTACACCGATGAGGCCGGCAACCTCATCGAGCCCAAGATCACCCATATCGACTGGGACCTGGATATGGCAGAAAAGGGCGGCTACCCCGACTTTATGCTCAAGGAGATCCACGAGCAGCCGCGCGTTGTGCGCGACACACTGGTGGGCCGCATGACGCCTGCCGGCGAGCTCGATATCGACGAGCTGGGCCTGTCGCTCGAGGAGCTCAACGACATCGATCGCGTCTACGTCATCGCTTGTGGCACCAGCTACCATGCCGGCCTGATCGCCAAGAACCTTATTGAGGGTTGGGCCCGCATCCCCACCGAGGTCGAGGCGGCCAGCGAGTTCCGTTATCGCAACCCTATCATTACGCCGACGACACTCGTCGTGGCCGTGTCTCAGTCGGGTGAGACCGCCGATACGCTGGCCGCTATCCGCGATGCGCGCATCAAGGGCGCCAAGGTCTTTGGCATCACCAACGTGGTGGGCAGCCCCGTGGCGCGCGAAAGCGACGGCGTCATCTACACCAAGGCCAACAAGGAGATCGCGGTCGCCTCGACCAAGAGCTTCATCGGCCAGGTTGTGAGCCTGACGCTGCTGGCCCTGCTGCTGGCGCAGGTCAAGTACCGCCTGACCACCAAACAGGCACGCATGCTGTTCCGCGAGCTTTCCGATACGGCCGAGCAGATCCAGTGGATTTTGGATACCCAGACCGAGGCCGTTCATGAGGCTGCCCTGCTGTGCAAGGATGCGCAGTCGGCGCTGTTCGTGGGCCGCGGCATGGGTGCCGCTATTTCCTACGAGGGTGCGCTCAAGCTCAAGGAGGTCAGCTACCTGCACGCCGAGGCCTACGCTGCCGGCGAGATGAAGCACGGCCCCATTGCCCTGATCGACCCGGGCTTCCCTGTCATCGCTGTGGCCACCAAGAGTGCCACCTACGACAAGACCGTGTCGAACCTTATGGAGTGCAAGGCGCGCGGTGCCAAGGTCATCGTCGTTGCCACCGAGGGCGACGAGGAGATCAACAAGATCGCCGACTGCATTATCCGCGTGCCAGCAGTCCGCGACGTGTTCAGCCCCATCACGGCGAGCGTTCCTCTGCAGCTGCTCGCACGCGAGGTCGCCATCCTGCGCGGCTGCGACGTCGACCAGCCCCGAAACCTCGCCAAGAGCGTCACGGTCGAGTAGTTGGTTCCGTCGTTCTAACAACTAAGGCCCGGC
>URAQ01000002.1 GCA_900545875.1 uncultured Collinsella sp. | reverse complement strand
GAAGGGCGCCTGCGAGCGAAACCACGTCGAGATAAGGAAGCTGCTGCCCAAGGGCACCGGGCTCAGGTTCGACCGGCTCGCCCCGGCGGACCTGGCGCTGGCCATGTCGCACGCGAACTCCGAGCCCCGCGGCGCGCTCGGCTTCTCGACGCCCGCCCGCGCCTTCAGGGCGATGCTCGGGGAGGACGCGGCGGCGCTGCTGGACGCCTACGGCGTGGGGGACGTGGCGCTCGGCGAACTCGACCTGACGCCGGGCCTCATCGAGAGGGCGCGCGCAGAGAGGGGCGATGCCCCGCTGGCCTAGCCTGAAGGCAAAACGGAATAGACGGACCGACCGTCCGGCTGAGTCTGGGAAGAGGTGCCGGGCGGCGGGCGGAGCATGGCCACCGGACCCATCGAAACACATCTCCACCGTTCCTTCAACTGGGGAAATGCCGCCCCCGGACCCCAGGAGGGGCCGCGGGGGCGTTCGGCTAGCTGCGGGAATGGCCTATTTGCTCAATGTGTTCGGCTGAGATCGGAAATCAACCTATAACGAATCTGTTCCCTCAGGAGCAAATGCCAGACTCCCCCGTCGCGCCCTTACGCGCGGCATATTCGTTGAGATACTTCACCGGAATCGGCCACCTAGAGGGAGCCCCGTGGCGCGAAAGCCCCACATTGACCAGCTGAACCAGCAGCTCGGACAGATCGTCACCTTCGAGGATCTCGATCGAGCGCACGTGAATCGCCGTTGCCACATCCTCTTTGATGCCGTTGTTGACGCCAACAAAATAGCAGGTCAGCCCTGCACGCTCGAACGTTCCAATGCCGTAATAGGGCGAGTTGTAGCTTTCGAAAAACTCCTTCTTACGACCCGCTCTACCCGTAAGCTGGCAATCGCGCACCAGAGTCGCAAAGTTGTTAGAGAAGGTCGTCAAGCCCGTATCGCGCACGCGCGCGAGCATAGACTGTCCACCCGCCCGCACGTCAAAGATATAGGCATCCTTGTCGAGCTTACCGTCGGCCGTCAACAGCTCAAGCTCCATCTCGTCCGTGGGACCGTCCTCGATGGGATGCGAGGCGTAGCCCATGGCCCCGTCAGCAGCAATCGTCAACGTCGCAAGGCGCGCATCCAGCTCAATCTTGTCCTTCTTCTTGCGCGGGACATTGACCACGCCGCAGACCGTCACCGATTCAACGCCAAAAGAGTCAAGGTTAAACGCCCTCACCCGGCCGTCGGCAACGTCCTGCTTTACCAGCAGCTCTTTGAGTATGGCTCCCAGGACTCCCTCCTGGGCACCCCGCACCTTTGTATTCGATGCCGCCTTGACCAGCGACTCGCACACATCCGGCGTCACATGCTGCTCAACCACACCAGCATGCAAGGCATAGCCATCGTCCTCGGCAACCTCGTTGGGCACCATGACGATATTCCATGCCAGCGGATCGATGGCCCCGCCGCCATACGACGCGCGCACGCCCCACGAGGAATCGTTGAGCCGATCGACCAACTGGTGCGCCATCCCATCCAGCCTGTCGCTCGCATGCGACACCACAACCCGCTGCCCCACCGAACGCGCCGCAACCACGCGGGCATAGCGTTCGCTTTTTAGAACCTCGTAGAAACTCTTACGCGGATACTCCCTGAGCGATATCTGGGCAAAATCGCTGTACCGGCGCTCAAGAATCTGCAGCTCTCGGTACAGGATGCCCTTCTTGGTATAGGCGACTTTTTCCGCCTGGGCCGAAAACGTAAGGTCACGACGTTTGGACGGCTTATCGCCCTTGGCACGGCGCAGGATGTACTCGTCGCTTTGTCCGTGAGCCAGCACCACCGTAGCCACAGGTGACAGCCTGTAACCAACCTGGCTGTTGATCTTCTCGAGTTCTAACTTGTCGCCTGCCGCACGAGCGATGAGTACCCGGCGCTTGGTAAACGTCCGGATCTTAAGTTCGAAGGTGCAGTCTTCGTTGATAACGCTCTCGACCGTTTCAATCTTGGCAGGACCCCTTCCGGCCTCCTCAATGGCGTCGCGGCGAGCACCCTTGGCGCTTATGGCATACAGGTGCCCCGTGTCGTTGGGGATCTCGTCCTCAATCCCCTCAAACTGCGAACACGAGTTAAACAGCAGGCGCAGCGCAACATAGTCATCCAACTCGTTCCAATGCGTACGAATCGGAACCATTTGCTCATGGCCGAGCGAGGCGCTCAGGTCGCCCGTCTGCGCACCCGCCTTGACCATCAGAAAGACGCGGTTGTCCGCCAGCTGCGTAAGCGCGACGACCTTACCCGTCTGGCACACATCGGCCATAAAGCTTGCCACGGCATGCTTGCCCGCATCGCCGACGTTGCACCAAAAGACCGAGTAGCGCTCCTCGGCCGCGGCGGCATCGAGCTGCAATACGAGCTCGGACACCGCGATGTCACCCAGGTCACACGGCTGCCTATGCTTCGATTGCACGTCCGATCGCCTCCATCATCTCCAGATTGATTGCACCATCAGCTGCCATATAGGGGAAGGAGAACACCATCCCCTCGTCATCGATTGGCTTTTGACGGAGCTCCAGCGCCGCCTCATCGGCCAAAACATTGACGATCAACAGGCGCTTCGCCCCAACTTTTTGAGCCTTTGCCTTAAAGCGCTCGGCATCCGTAGTCTCGCCGCCGGAGCTCCTGTAGGTCTCGTAGGCGCCGATGCGATAGTGCTTAAAATCGATCCACACCCCGGTCTTATTGCCAGCGGCATCGAGCACCTCAAAATCGCCGCCCGTCTCGGCATGAGCCGCATCGCCACGAGCAAGCGAGTAGCGGCCGTCGTAATACGCCTCAAAGATGGCCCTACCGGCAGACTCTCCCAGTTCTCCCAGGTACACCGCCTGAAACATATAGGGCGTCATGTGCGCCGTCGCCGCCGGTTGCAGTATCGCGGGCACCCCGTCGCGCGACCAACGCTCGCGCACCTCCCGAATCGACAGCAACTCGGGCACGCGGGCCGCCGCCTGGCTTACCTGGCGAACCGTCGCGCCCTTTAACCCCTCGTCGTAGCGGCAGCACTCCTCCAGGCGGGCAGCAATCTGCTCAACAGGTTCACCCTCATGGCTGGGAAACTCAAAATGCGGCACCTTACACACTCCGCCCTGCGCATACGCATAGCCACTCGCGGCGTACGGCATGTGCAGCGCAGTGCTTTTGCGTGCAGGATAATGCGCGAGATCTTCCCACGGCAGGCAAAAATGATGCAGATAAAAGTCGCGCTCGTCATCAAAGGCGGCCAGGTCCTCCTCGCGCGCATCGAGCGAGGTAACCCTCCATGCCAGCTTTTCGTGCTTCTCTTTCGCCAGGTTGTTCCTAAAGGCAGCAAGGTTCTGCTGCCTGCTAGCAGCGTGCTGCTTCTTGTCCGCCATGTGATTGTTGACGGCCGCACAGGCGCCAACCACCTGCTCCAACTCGTAACCCATCGGCAAATCGTGCAGGAACGAAAAGTCGCAATCGCCGGCGATTTCGCGATCGAGCATCACCTGCACGTGCGGCATCTTTACGCTCGTACGCATTAAGCGGCCCACGGCTTGCGCCACGATGCGAGCACCTTCGACCTGGTAAGAGAGGGTGTCGCGCACCGGCAGTTTTCCGTCGGTGCCCGCCAGCACCGTGCGCACGCGATGGCGCTTCTGGATAAACAGGATCTCACCGCGCGCCACGAGCTCCTCCTGTTCGACCACGCCAAGCAGCGCCTGCTGGTCAAACTTCTTTGAGCTCATGTCGACTCCCCAGGTCAAGCGGCTCCTGGGCGACTCCACGTACAGAAAATCGAGATCCATCTTGGGATGTCGCTCAGCGTTGTCAAAACCACAATCGACCTGACACACCGTGCTGCGCAGGCTCTCCGGCACCTCGTATTTAAGGTTCTTGGAAAAACCACCCGCGGCAAGGTTGATAAACATCAGGGTCGGCTCGCCGTTCTGCAGACGTTTCTGGGCGCCGCGCCAGCCCTCCTCCCAGCCGGCAGAATTAAAGCACGGCACCATATCCTTGGCCTCCTCGAGCGATTCCTCGTACGAGGCCTCGGGATGCTTAACGTTCCTAATCACCAGTTCGGCAACGATTTCGCGGGCAAGATCCAGCGCCAAGCTATTGAATTCGCCATGGTTTCCCATGTGGCGCGTCGTAAAGATCGCTCCCGCCTGCTGCTCGCTGTGCGCCACACCACGCGCCCAAGCGCTCACGGCAACGAGGGTCTTGCTCAGACGCTTGAGTTCAAACTCGATGTTTTTGGCATCGCTCATGCGCACCCTGTCGGCAATCTCTCGGCGCAGGCGCACCGCAAGTCCTTCACTCACGCCAATCTGGTCAAAGAATTCCATCGCATGCTCGTACACCTCGTCGGGCGGCACGATACCGCCGCCATAGGCACCGCCGACCACGGCCGCCATGCCGGCAAGCTTCTTTGACTCGTCAACCCAAACGACGTCGACGTCATACACCGTTGCCACCTGCTTGTTGAATAGCTTGGTCTGTCGCACAATCTCCTGGTTGAACTCGCCAATCCAAGCATCTTTACGAACCACGCCGTGCACTTCGTCCAGGTAATCCAGGTCAAAGTTCTTAATGGTCGGCGCATTCCAAGTGGCGCTCATGCACACGCAGGGAGCCTTGGCGGCAATGGAGGCCAGATACGCCTCGGGCATGCGCTCGATGCCGTGGTTGGTGAGGTACGTGGTAAACATATGGTCGATGGTGGTTTCCATCACCAGGTAGTCAACACCACGCGCATACATCGAGTCGTCAACGGCATCGATCTCGTCGTTCTTGCGGTCCTTAAAGAACAGCGCCAGCATCAACGAATTCCAGAAGTATTTCTCGCTGGTCTGGTCGTTCCTAATGCCCAGGGCGTCGATGATGTTCTTGCGCGAAAGATCGTCCTTATACGAAATGCTGCCGTAGTACAGCTTGTCCATAAGCGTGGCGCAGCGGGCAAGATGGCCCACCACCATCCTGACAAGGCCGCGCGCACGGCGCACCGCCTTGTTGACGGTCTGCTGCCCGTCCGCTCCACAAGACGTAATCATATTGCGGTTGCGGCGAGTATCGAGCTCATAGCGCAGGGGATTCGACAAGCCATCGCCCACCGAGATATCGTCGCTGCCAAACAGATGACGACCGGCGAGCTGCTTGTCTTTCGCCTCGTCAGACAGGGCAAAAGGCTGCTGCAGCTCCATGTCCTGGATACACGCAGCAATCATCTTTTGCATACGCTGGGCGCTCTTGGCAATCTCTTCGGCAGCCGTCTCCACACTTGTGCGCGAGACCCTACCCGTTGCCGCGTTTGACCCCTCGTGCTCGCCCGAGGTCGAGGCATGCGTATAGACCGCCATCCACTGGTCTCGATTTCCCAGCAGCAAAGGGTCCACCACGCCGCCATTAAAATGACGGTCAAGAATGCGCAGCATCTCGTCAGGTTGGAATTTCATATGTCCCGCCGCCAGCATCGACAGCATATCGGCCTTCGCGTGGTCGATCTCGTCAAAGATAAACAGGCACTCGTCGGCAACCGCTGCGTTAAAGAACACGACGCCCGCGCCTGTCACCGTATCGATTCTATTGACGAGCTTTTGCGGCGTGCATGCAATCACATGCGGCGTGCGCTTATCGTTGAGCAATGCCGAGGGCCAAATCCGGGGAATTTCCTCGATGCCACGCGTGATGCCCTGGCGTCCACGACTCACCGCTCGGCGCAGGCTCGCGTCTGCCAATGCCAGTTTGTCCCACAGTCCCGGGGTCAGGCGGTCGACAACGCTTCCCAGGCGTTCCTTCTTGTCCAAAAGGCCCAAAAGGTCATCGGCGACCTCCATCGCGCTGTTCCACGCGTGCGCAATGTCGCGAAGAACGGCCTCGTCCTTCGTTCCAAAGGGGCAAGGAATATCACGCGGCCTTACGCTGCCCTTGTCAAACGTGGCCTCGATCCAATTTGTGATGTTCTCTCCCGCTCGCGGAAGATCGAACACCATGCGCGCCGCTTCATCGCAGCTCATGCCCTGGTCAACCAGCAGTTTGCGCACACTTGCAACGTAGTTGTCGCGGTTGTCCTTGCCCGGAACCACAAACACTAAGGTACGGCGACCGGGGCATTTATTAAAACAGCCCGACTCATCCCAGCCGCCGGCAATCAGGTCTGCCGTGACCTGCTCGGCCGTGTAGTTTTTACCCGAGCCGGTTGTGGCGCCCAAAAAGTACAGGCCGTTGTTGTCCTGGTCCTTGGGGGCAAACAGCGCACGCTCAAAAAACTCGCGCATCGCCTTTTGGCGCGCAAGATAGGGAGCAAACTCCTTGTCGCCCGCAGGCGACGGGCTCGATTGACAGTTCAGTTCCCACGTAGCCATGGTCAAACCTCCGATTTAGTTGTTACATGTGTTGAATACCATCCCGTGCGGACAAAAACTCACGCAGGGCGGTCGAGGCGGCAGTGTCCATGCCGCTTGAGAGAAGAAAGAAAGGAAAGAAAAACAGTCGGCGACTACTCGCACGAAGCGAGCAGGTTCTTAAGATCGCGCTCCAACGCTTCGCGCTCTTCGGCATCGATCGCTGCAAGGGCGACACGCATCAGGGATGCATCGGCGGCAGACTCCTGAACCTGGTCGGGGCGCTTGCTAAAGAGGTCGTAAACCCGCAGAGCCTCCCCAGCCGCCACGTACTGCCACTTCTCCAGCGAAGGCCTTCCAGCCATACTTACGGCATCAATCCACTCGCCAAGACCCTGAAAACCGTTGCCCTCAGTCGTGCCGTTCATAACCACATCGAGCGGGCTCAGCAAGCAATCGGGCGAATTCTTGTACACCAATTTGGAGAGCGCAAGCACCTGGGCAAGGTTGCGCCACTTATCCTTGTCGGTATAGAGCACATCGTTGTAGCAGGCACACGCTTTAAGCAACTCGCTGGCGGCAACGCGCTGCGGCCCCTCAAACGGAATGCCTTTCAGCAGCACCTCGGCAAGTTCGGACACCTTGCCGCCCTGCACAATCTTGTCGAGCGCCGGACCGTCCACCAAATCCGCCAGCCAAGCAAACTCGGGCTGATACGGCTTATGCTCGTCCTCGTCCACATGCTCCATCCAGTCGCTCACCAACGCCAGGGCTTCAATGTCCCTCTCGTTTAGCAAGGGCGAGTTCTCCCCCATCTTCTCCGGCAAAAAATGCCGCGGCTCATGGGAGCGCTCGTACGTAACCGCAAGATCCCCGTCGCGCACAACCAAAATCGCACGGGCAATATGGGCATCTTCCAGCATGTCCTTCCAGGCGTGCATCATAAGGGGGCGCAGTTGGCGGAGCATGCCACGCGCGCCGGCACCTTCCTTAACCGCGCGCTCCGCCGCAAGGCGAACAGCATCCGCCGTCAGCTCCATCTTGGCGCCATTTCCCATCATGTTGTTGTATTTGGGCAGGTACTGCTCATACGCAATCTGAACCAGATCGTTTACGCTCAGGGCGTTAAAGTTAATCACCGAGCCAATGCGGCCGCACAGCTCGGACATAATGCCCCAAGTCTCGACATCCTCGATGGTCGCACTGTCTCGCAGCTCGTTTGCCGATTTTGCGGCGGTGCGCGCGGCGGCGGGCGAAGATCCAAAACCGACCGTGGTGCCAGCCTTGCTGCTCAGGCGCTTGCGCACCAGAGCATCCAGGCCCATAAAGGCGCCGCCTAAAATGCAGACAACCTGATCAAGATTGAGCCTCTTGATCGTTGTGCCCTTCTGATTCTCACATTCAAACGGCATCTCCCCGCCTTCCAGGAGCTTAAGGAACGACTGCGAAGGACTAAAGCCGGACGGAGCGCCGCTTCCATCGGGCTCGGAACGAACCGCCTTGTCAAACTCGTCAAAGAGCACCAAGCAGATATCGCCGGGATTCGCAGCCTGATAGTCCGCGACCTGCGACAGGCAGTTGCTCATGCTGGCACCGTGCCAGCCCTCGCCCGTCATGGTAGAGACATCAAACATGAACAGCTTAAGCCCTGCGGCATCTACCACGACCTTGATGGTGTGGGTCTTCCCCGTGCCAGTGGAGCCCATCACCAAAATGGCTGCGGGCGAAAGGACATCGCGCGGATCGGCACCGCGTGCCAACATCACGCAGCGGTTGACCTCAAAGCTCAGCGCCGTCACAAAGGCCTCCAAGCTTCCTTCGTGGCCAATAACGCTCTGACGCGTCTGCTCCACCAGGCGCGTAGGCGCAATTCGAGTGAGCAGGTCCTGGTAGCGATCGAAATTTCGATACTGCTTTTGAGTCATGGGTGTTTTCCTTTCCATATTGGCTTTCTTACCTATGACGCGGGCTGAGCCCGTAAATCCCTACAGCGCCAGCGAGGTCGCCGACTCCAGATAGATGACGTTGCCCGGTTGGGTAAAGACCGGAATGTGGTAGAGCAGCTGCAAAATACCCTGCTTGAGCAGCGGAAACAGCGTGGGATGCAACACTTCGCACATCAGGGCGCCGGCCACAAGAGCGGTGAGTACGGCAAGCAGCAGAACCTTTTGAGCATTAGAGATTTCCAACATGGTCGTTCCTTTCTTTGCGCGAGCCATGGGCACGCGGCATTCGTTAACGGCTGGCCAGAATGGCGACGGAGATGAGCGTAAAAACTACGGGGATCGCAAGCGAAGCAAACAAAACCCCGGCAAAAAGACCTACCACCAGCGCGCACACGATGATGGCCAGCACGGTGGGCACAAGCGCGAGCAGAGGAGTAACCATGCAGGCGGATGCAAAGCGAAGCCCGTGAAACAAGCACTCATGAGGAAATAGGGCGTTGAGGACCCCTTTGACAATTCGACACTCGACAATCGTCCCGATGGTTAAGACAACAGCCCAAAGCAGGTAATTATTGGCGTGAGGATCCGAAGCCATCTTTCTGGTCACGCCGGCCCACCAATCAAATACAGCGGCATAGCCCAACAAACAGACGATCGCGCAGAAGACGGATGCAATTGCGCCCGCCCTCTCAATTGAACCGAGCAGCTTGCACATGTCGGACTCGCGCTCCCCCGTTAGCAGCACGATCCATTTATGGGCAAGCGCCGCAACGACCGCCGCGCCCAGCACAACCCAGTACGCCCTAAACGCCACCAAGCGCCACGAATGGAGCGGGATCACTGTGTTGCCCTCGCCAATCTCGAACATAAAGCCGCCGAGCCACGTCGTCAGCAAACACATCATGTCGACGGCGACCACGTAGAGCACAACTGCAAAGATGGTTTGCAGAATCATGCCGAAAATATTCATCGCCGTTAGCTTCTTGGGAGCGTCTGGCTCGATCCTGTACATGTCGCATCCGTTCATTAGCTGTCCTTTCGTTTTTAAAACAACTAGTTGGTTTATCTACTGTGGCTTAATACATATAGGAGATATTCATATCTCTTTGCGTATTGCTTCAAGCGAGATAATACCCAGCGCGTACGGCCTCATACACACCGTTCACTTTTTTCTTTTGAGTTTGATTGATTGGTCCGCAAAACGCCGTAAGCGCTCTTCTTGTAGACTGAGGACAATTGAGTTGCGACGGACCAGTCAGCAAACCGCGCAATATGGGAATACGCAGGAGGTGCGCATGCTCAAAACTAAAGCTGAGCTTGCAACTCTTCGCTTAAACGAAGATCTCAAGCCATATATAAGCCGATATCTATCGGATCTTGTGTCTCATATGGTCGAGAAATATCAGCCTTCGTCGGGAACAAAAAGGCTCATTGAACTGTGCTGCCGCAATTATGAGTTTTCGAGCGAGCACGTCGATGGCCCCTCGTGGTCTGTTTTAGGAATTGACCTCAAGCAGCCTTCGGCCGCCTCGTTTGAGTCCGAGGACCCCGTTTACAACGAAGCAACTGGCGAATGGGATTGTGCGCCCATCTGCGTTTGCAAAAACCATACCAAGGTCCCGAGGTCGACGTTTACCGCCGTCGAGGAGGACATCTTTTTACACGACTTCGAACAAGATGCCGCCCCTCGCACATACGAATCGACGCTCATTTACTGCAGGCCCCCCGAGCTACGACCGCTATCCCAATTCCCGGCATCTCTCGAAGCGGCAAATGCCAGTCTTTTGGATTTCCTCAGAACACGCTCGGAGCAGCTACGGTGCAGCGCATATATCCCTAATTCGCTTTCTGTCACCGAGTGGTACTACATCTTTCTTGCGGCATCCATTGCCTGCTCACAGCCCCACGCCACGGCCGTCATTCAGATTTCAGACCGCCTGTTCAATCTGGCGCGAGCCGTAGATGGACGTCGTCTTCTTTGTGACCTCGGCCTGCTAAAGGGCATTGTGCTTCTTCCCAACACCATTGCAAAAAAGGCCGAGGGTCGCGCACTGCTCTTTATTGGCGACGGCGAGCCCAATAACCCGTACTTTCTTTTTGACGGTAGAGGCTTTGACAATAAGCAGATGACCGAGGAGCGCATGCACCAGCTCCTCGATTCCATCGACCGAGCCTACAGCGATCAAAAGAACCCAGCCTATTGGCACCGGCTCGAGGATCAGGGCAACGGCATCTATCCCCTATTGCCCAATACAAAGAGTGGATCGTTCGAGGAGGAACAGTTCGTCCCCCTTGGATCGCTGGCACAAATCTATCGCGGTACCACCCGTAGCGTTGTCACCAAACTGCCCGAATCAGGTCGGGCAGACAGTCACCAACAGCACGACTGCTACTACCTGTCGCTAAAGCATCTTCATGACGGTGCAATCATTGCCGCAGAGGAAGTACGTAAGTGTGTCCCCGATACAGACATCTACGATGTAAGTCTTGTAGACTACAGCGATTTTAGGAAGGCCAAACCGATCAACGACCGCGAGACAAGCCTTCTCATATCGCGCGTTGGACCTCCGTTCAAACTCGCCCTCATTACACCGGGCCACTTTTCTGTCGGTCCCGAACGCCCCGTGGAGCGCGGTCTCTTGTATGAGAGCATTGTCCCCTGCGACGCCATATTCTGTGCCACCTTTGAGGACGAGTTGCTTGCCCGGTTTGTCCTGGCATATCTGTCGTCCGACGAGGGACAGAAAAAACTGGCAGACACCTCGCACGGAGATGCGCTTGTGCAACTTGCCCCCAAAGACCTAAGAAGCATGACCGTGCCCGTTCCCAGCCAACCGGAGCAGGAGCGCTACGCGCAAGAGTACGAGGCAAAACAGCGCGCCTACGAGGACGCCCTTAAGCAGGCGGAACATTACGCCGCGAGCAAGGGAACGATGTAGCGACTGAGATTGGCGGGCTGCCTGGACTTTTCCCGGCAGCCTGCCGATCGGTCGCGCCGTACGGTGCGGCGGCTAGAGGTTGCCATCGGACTTTGCACTGGCCCTGGCCGCCTCTTCGCCCTCAATCAAATTCCTGACCGCTGTATAGGCGTCATGCGTAGCGTCTTCGATCTTATCCAAGGCATCTGGGTCATGTATACACCCGCCCTCCTGGAGTTTCTGGATCAAAAACCAGGCAGCAGTGAGCAAGTTGTCGACATCCTCAACATCCAACTGATCAATTGAATACGCACCATCGTTGAGTCCCACCAAATATGAACTGGCGACGCGGATGGCCTTACTAACATACTGCTCAAGATCGGATTGAGGGTAACGAGCATCGAGAGCCGTTAACGGATCAGTCGGCTCAACCCAATAGAGCATCGTTGCGCTCTCGCGCTTCTCCAGCGGATACCGCTTGACTGCCTCTTCCCAGCTTACATACCAGGGATTGTCATCCTCGTCTGCAAGCGATTTGCAGTAATTAAGTGCCGTAGCAGCACTTGCGCAAGAATAGTAATGGCGCGCCCTGCTCTTCTTGAACTCGTCGTTCAGCTCATCGCTGTAAAACAGCTCCGCCTCCATGATCAGGAACGGGCCATCCTCATCCGTAATGCTCATGGGATAGTTGTTGCATTCGTAGTCCGGATACATTTTGTCTCCAATCATTCATATTGGTTGTTAGCGTATGCTGCCGTGCGGACACATTAACAAGCAATATCGAAACCGCGTTCATGCGGAGAGTTGTCGTCCTCGATCCATGCGAGCCCGTCGTGCTCATCGATTCCGACATCGGGGACTGACGACCATCTGAACTCAAAACCAAGCTGGTCAAGCTCGTCGGCTCGCTCACGGATCACTCCGTAAGCATCCAACATATTCTCGAAATCCTCTAAAGACGCGTAGCCGCGCTCGCACTGTTTGCGCATCTGGTGCAAACGACCCATGGCAGCAGCGATGATCTCGCGAAGAGCGATAGCCTCGCGCTCGCATACATCGATGTTTCCTTTGTTGAACTTGATGCAATCGGGCATAACGGCCTCCCTGGTTTTAAGCCTTTTCGCTTGATTCCATTGAACAGCCGCAAACAGCCGCGTAATATGACTTTTATCTCGTTTTAAATTTTGGCTGTTTGGAACATCAATGCTTGAGTCCAAAAAAGAACCGTTTAGCTGGGGTTTTGAGGCTGGCTTTCTTCGCTCCCCCATTAATCCCCACATGCTACTTCTTAACAGAACGCCAGAGATTGATTGCGCCGATGACGGAAACGCAACTGGCAATGCAAGCGCATGGAGTCTTGTCTCCATAGCCAACGACCTATTACGCGTCGACTTAAGCTCGCTTTTCAACGAGATTGCGTCACATTTTCGTGAGCGAGCAAACCAGCGCTTTTATATCGACCTGCAGAACGTCATGCGCCGGTCCCCTGCCGCTCCCCTCCATGCGCAACACACTTCGATGGACTGTGCAGCCGAGCCAGACCATAACGACCTGCTCGATTCAGACGATCCCGACCAAGAGTCCGCACAAGCAAAATTGAACGAAGCCGAAATCGCAATCAACCTTCAAAAACAAAAGGAACGCGACCTCGATTTCTTTGCTCCGTTATTCGACAAGGCCATTACAAGCCATGCACAAGGAGAGATTTCCGGCATGGCCCGATATCTCCTTGAAAATGTCTGCAGGCAGTGCGTCATGAACATCACAGCGATTCCCGACTATCGCTATTACGACTGCTGGATGACCAACAATGCTATTGAGTGCGACGAGATCAACCGCCTGTACCGCGCAGTGATTACAACATCAGGCCAACTCAACAAGCAAGAAATGGCGTCCCTCTTTAGCACCTATCTCAAGCTCGAGTCGAACGACATGACCATTAAAACCACCAACGGCAAAACCAAGCTAACAGAACCGGTGGAGTATAAGCGCGACAATCCAAGAGACAAATATCCAAAGATCAACTCGCAGATAGAAACAGCTTGCGTTTGCACCAATACCGATCTCTTTCGAGCGCTTCTCATTGTTTTTTATCAGGAATGTCTGGAGCTTGCCCCGCTGCTTAAAAACACCGAGGCACCGAGCCTGTTCGCGCAAAGCGAAGAGTTTTTCCCAGCCGCCATCAAAACAAGCGACCCGCGACAATTTCGATTATTCGATGACCAGCTGCCGGCAATCATCCGTTTTGGCGACGCTTTTGTATGTGCAGCCAAAAAGCACTTGCCCGGAAACGAAACGGCTCAAAAGCTCGAAGAGCATTTGAACGATATAAAGCGCATGAATAGCGCCCCCTTTATGCATGCGTTTCGCAGCAACTATCTCGAGGCCATGCGCGAGAACCAGATCTTCGCAAATGGAGACTTCCATACGCATGCAGAGCTTAACGATCAGGAAAACCTCAATAGGCTCGTTGGGCTTCAAGCCGTTATTTCAAAGGCAGGAGAGCTCTACTTCACCGAAGAGGAATGGTCCTTTGCGAGCCTTTATGCCCGCATCCTCCACGAGCTGCTGCTGTGCGGCATTATCCCGATAGCATGCCAAACCTGCGGTTCGCTCTTTTTTCCAACCGGTCCTAACAGCAAGTACTGCGACCGTTACAACGCGGCAACCGAGCTCTATTGCAACCCGCGATATAACGCCAAAAAACATCTTGGTCGCAAATCACCCCGCGATGTCGCGCTCAATATACGCAGAAAAGCCGACACGGCATACAAAAAGGGTTTAACGGATTGTGCCCACTATTTTGACAGCCTTGGCAATTTTGTTCTCGATGGTCTTGGCCCAACATACCAAGCGAGCGACCTAATTTCCGACGAGCTCTATGCGGCATGGCTGTCTATCGTCAACCAGCCCAATTGCAGGACAAAAATCAAGCGACCAGATAGGAACGATTTTCCATACCCGGTACTGTGGTACGGATTCATCCTTAATGGCATACAGTATGTACAAGTCGAGTTTCCCGAAGCTGAGTACCCGGCGCTATTTGAACGCTTGAGCCAGCTCGCCGAAAGCCCGCAATCAAAATGCACGCTGAATTATATGGGGCCCGGTGAGCACCCATGCAGCTCTTGGTATATCAAGCTATACGAATTACTTGAGAACATTGCGCAGATAAATAGTGCCGATCAGATGACAAAGCCCATTCCATTGCTTGGAATAGATAGGGACGATTGCGTCTTGACCGACCCGACCGCCCAAGGCACACGGAGCACGCCCGACGCATGTGTCTACAGCACCGGCACGATCGATGACCTTAGCTTTACCGTGTATACGAAGGGATATGACCCGGAAAAGCGGGAACGAGCCTGATGTAGCGGCTTCGAGCGAAGCCGCCGGCCACGGGGTGGCACCGGGGCGCGGACGCCGCGGGCCATTGGGAGCAACCCTCCTCCGCTACCTGCGCGACGTGGCAGCGCCGCTGCGTCGTCCCTGTCGCCGAACATCGTCCTGAAGGCGCGGGCGGGTGTCCATGAACAGCCGCGCCCGCACTAGCCTGGGGGACAGCCGCCCCGCCACCAGCAGTGCGCCGGCACGCCTCGGCACCGCCAGGGTCTCCGCCTCCACGGGCAGGGCAACTTTCTCGATGACCTCGGCAGAGCACACGCCCGACAGGTCAACCCCGTTGTAGACGATTGGCCTCATGCGTTGCCCCTCGCGCGCCCGTAGGTGTTACCGCTACTCTGAAAATAACCAGATGATCACCCAACAATCTTTGGCGAGTGGGGGCTGAACGCATCGTTGCCGTTCTGTTCATCCACCGCCCTGCGCCCCAGGCTTAAGGGTTCTGCCGCGTCATCTTCCACCCGCACGGACAGGACATAGTAGAAGTCGGCACCCTGATTCCCACGATCCCGCACGTAGCCAAGGTCGGCCAGGCGGTCGGCCAGCTCGTCCCTCGAAACCAGCTCATTCGAGGTTATGCGACACGCCACAGGCTCGATCTCGTAGGTGTTCGTCTGGCTTATGGCGTTCCGATAGAAGCGGAACCACGACGTGCGGAAAAGATCCTTATGGTGCGAGTAGACATGCCCGTCCTTAATGGCATAGAAGTAGAAGAGAAAGCGCCCGCCCTTGCGGAGCCTGCCGCTGCTTTCGAGAAAGTGATAGTAGTCATCGGGAGAGTCCCCTCGAATGTAGCCAATCACGAACGATTCGCCACCATGCCCGTAGGAGTCGCTATCTGTCTTGCCCGTGCTTGGAGGCTCAGCCACAACCATTTCGGTGAAGTAGCTCAGCCGGTTCAGCCGCGTATTGCTTGCCGTGTTCTCGCCGATGACCTTCTCTATGAAATCGCGCAACGCATTCTCTGCCGTCCTGCTGATGCTCGGCTTCATGGCGAAAGCGCCGACACCCGGCAAAATCTCCTCGAAGAGCCGGAATTGGCCCTTCTCGCCCGTTTCGCCCGACCCCGGATAAAGCACGTAGCTGCCAACCGTGCGCCGTATCGCGTCGTTGTACGTGTGCATCTTCAGCAGGTCACCGCGCTTGTAGGTGTTCGTGGTGGAGGCCGCCTTCTCCTCGTTAAGTTCCTCGCGCTCTGCCTCCTCGGTGCCCACATCCTTGCCGACAAGCCCCGTCAAGTCGGTGATGCGGTACTTGGCGTCGAAGTGGACGAATGCAACAGCTCCATCTTGCACTGCGGCTCGCTCGTTTGTATAAGCATCCGGGAATATCGCGAGCGTGTGGTCGGGTCTGAACGGTCTCGAGTACGAACCCTCGTAACGAGTGGCATGAAAGTCACGGGGCGAGAAGGTGCGGTTGTAGTAGAGGTTTACCTTCGCGCCGCACTGCGCAATCTGGAATGACTGGCAGGAGCGTACGCCCTGCTTGAGGGATATTGACAGCCCACCGTCGGGATTCGTCCCGATAAATGGGTGATCATCGGTGCTTATCGGCTCGCACCCCTCGATCCCCCTTACGATGTCGTACAGCTCAAAGAAGATCCAGTACTCGTAGAGGAGGGCCACATTCTTCGATTCGCCCTCGTAGATGTCATCCTTGCCCTTCCAGTCGAGCTGCAGCGCCATATCGAGCATGGAATATGCGAAGAAGATCTGCGAGTATCCCTCGCGCTTCTGCAACACCTGGTCGTTCTGAGGCATCATCTGCAGGGTGCCGACATCGTCGAAGAAGGCGTCGCTGAGTATCGTATCCAGCATGGCGTGCAGCGCGGCGGCTTCGCGATAACACTCCGTCTGCCGAGTATCGCCCTTCTCGGCATCCAGGACAGTCATCAGAGAGGTGCAGATCCGGTCAATCTCATGCAGGGCAAATTTCACAAACCGATTGGCGGGCGTGTCGAGCAGGTCGTACTTGCGCGTGACGCTGACCATCTGGGGGAGGTAGACGCCTCCCGCATCGCCGCCGCAGTTCAAGCGCGTCCACATCCGGCTGTTCGAGAAGGGGTTCGTATAAAACCTCCGGGACGGCATGCCAGCCCCAACCGACCGCAGCTCGTCCTCGTGATCCAGCGTCCTATCAGGGTTCCTCTTTATCGCCTCGAAGAGGGCTTGGAGGTTCGGTTCGTAGCAGAACTGCCGCAGGAAGACGAACTGCTCAAGCAGCGTCTCGCGATTCTCGTCGGCTTGCTTGTAAACGTTCGACGTGGAGCCCGAGTAGTCAAGGAGCAGCGCAGCGCACCTTGCGGCAAGCTCCTCGGTGAGCTCGATGTAATCGTCTTCATAGCCAATCTTGAGCGGGACGACTTCGAACTGTAGCATCGGCGCATCAGCTTCCTCGCCGAATCGAATCCTCGAACGCCCGAGATAGTTCACGAACTGGAAGGTGACACTATTGCCGTTTCTGTCGCACCTGATATTCTTGCCTTCGTTTTGGAACGAGGCGCGAGGATGCAGGCCACCATCAGGGGTCCGCTCGTATTCGAGCACATAACATGTGGTTTCGTTGATTCGAAGCGTGGGACTCCCGTCAAGACCGTCCTTGACGGCGAAGGCTGGTGTTGAACCAGCGCCATTCTGGGATGCTTCCGGCTTGAGACCGAAACACGTCAGCCCGGTTAGCCCGGTCTGCTGTTCCTCGTCCCAATCGACTCGGTCATGCGCACCGCTCTGGTAGAGCCTGGCTATTGTTCTTCCATCCGCTGCAAAGCGGATTGCGCCGATGCTGCCGTCCATAGGCTAGATGAAGCTCGCATACTGCACGTTATCGAGTTTCGCTGCCATCTGGCTTATCTTAACGGAGCTCAGCTCGCCATCGCATATGTCTTTCAGGCTTTTAAGCAGATTGCCGATCTCACGCTTGTTACCATGGAGCTTCGGCAGCACCTTCTGGACAATCTGCTCATCGACGGAACGCTCGAGTTCGTAGTTCTCGCCGTCAAGCTCGTGCGCGGCATTAACGTACATTCGCACTTCGCGCACGGTGCGGAAGGCAAACTCATAGCCGCATTTCTCCAGCTCTTCATACAGCTTGCCGAACTTCTCGAAGATGGCGTTAGCATCATCTTCGCTGATGTAATTGGCTCCCTCCCATATGTCCTTGGCGAGACGCAGAAAAGCCTGGGGGACGCCGGAAGCTGCGACGGCAACGTCCGGCGCATCCTCGATGGCTTTGAACCCTGCGAGGACTTCGGCCTTCGACGGCTTGAACTCTATGACGTTTGCCCTGTCGAGCACCTTGGGGCTAAACATGTAAGTGGTCTCATCGATGTTCACGGTGCCGACAACGAACAGGTTCTGCGGATAGGGCAGCCTGCCAGCACCGCCATCGCCGTACCCATCAAGCACGATGAGGTTATCCTCGCCGATGGTCTCCATGTGGCTGAGGAAGTCTGAGAAATACCGCTCGACATGGCTCAGGTTCATCTCGTCGAGGATGAGGAAATACGGAACCTCGGGGTTAGCGTTGGCCCGTTCGATGAGTCTCAGTATGCCGGTCTCTTCGTACGCGCCTTTGCCGCCGTCTGCAATCGGGTTGAAGAAGCCCAGCACCTTGGTGTTGTCGGTCCAGTCGGCACCGACCGGGACGAGCAACCAGTTTGGCTCCCCGTCTTCATCCAAGACCTCAAGGTACTTTGCAAAACGCTTGGAAATCCGCGTCTTGCCTGTTCCGCTGTTGCCAGCAAGGATGACAAAGGGCTTTGCCAGTAGTGACGTGATGTAGCGCCTGGAGAAGTCGGTTTTAAATTCAGCTGGAAGGTTGTTTAGCTGAAAAGTCCTCTTCTCTCTGCTTGATGCTTTCGATGAATTCTTTGCAGCAAGGTCGATTAGTTGATGCATTGCGGGCAGCACGTCATCGCCTTGTTCGTAGTCGATGCCCTCTTCGGCAATCAATTGGCTCGCTATGAGGTTTCGCATGAACTCAGCCACGCTGTAATCAAACTCAAGTTTCCCTGCGTAAACGTCAGCGAAATACTTGAATGCCGTGGTCAGGCTACCAGCCCTCATCTTGCATCCGCGATTGCAAAGGGCAATAAGATCGTCAATTCTCGACTTGTAGTCGTAATCTATCGCACCCGAAAACTGCCCGTCTTTGTATCTGCTTCCAGTGGCGAAGAAGAGTTTCGTTAGCTCCAAGATATATGCATCTTCGGAGACGCCCACAGGCTTTACTTCGGCTGCATCCATCCAGAATGTCCTTTCCGCAAAACCGTCCTCTTGCAACGGCGATGAATCGTTTACTTTGCCCGTCACTGGCAACAACAGCAGTGCGGCAAACAAGTTGCCGACATTTGGACGCTTTGCCCCGTCTCCTTGTATTTGCACACGTACTTTTCCGCCTTTTTTTGCAACGGGATAACGCGTGCCAAGGGAGACAACTTGCCCAGTAGAGGGTACGACTACTTCCAAGATGATTGCGTGTCCGATAATGTCAACTGCAGTCAGCGTATCCCCGTTTGCAAGAGAGCCTGAACCTTTGAGTTCGTACTGTCCAGCACCACCTTGTCCAACTGTTCTCCCGCGAACGGATAGCGTATTCTCGCTATATATAGAATTCGGAATGGGATAGCTCAAATTCCATTCATCGACAAAGGACATGGCAACCACCACAATTAATCTGCTGCATAGTCAGCTATGCATCTAGCAACGTACTCAGCAAGCTTAACTGGCACGGCATTGCCAATCGCCTGCTCAATGTCTGTCTTGGACCCGACAAACTCAAACTCTTCGGGGAAGGTTTGCAGATAGCTGCGCTCCTTGTATGTTAAGGCTCTCACGCCTTCAGAAATATCAGCCTTGTCGGCATGATGTCTCTTATATGCTGGCGGTATCGGACGGTTGGTGCCTCGTACCGTTACCGCTGGCTCGTCAATCGTGAAGACGCCCCTACGCTGGAAGTTGCGTGGATGCATGTAGAAGTATTGCGTGCCGAGCGAATCGCCAAGGTAATCCCTGACGGTCATCTGCTTGTCGCTCAGCCTTGAATCCAAGAGTTCGCCGAGAAAGTCATCTTTATCACCAAGATGACCGACAAGGATAAAGCGCCTGCGAATCTGAGGCACACCACATAGACTGGCGTTGAGGACGCGCCTCGTGAGACCGTATCCAGCATTGCGGAATATTTCCAGCGCCTCGGGCAGGACGTCCATCCGCTCGATATTGTAAACATTCTCCATGACGAACCACTCGGGTCTGACGTCCCGAACTATCTCAGCATATCGGATGGTGAGATTGGCCCTTTTGCCGCGCTGTCTGGCGCCCGCAATGGAGAAGTCCTGGCAAGGGGGGCCACCGATTATCATCGACGGCGAATACTCTTCAATTTTCGGGACCGCTTCCGCATCGTAAAGATCGTATTTGAATGCCGGGTGGTCGAAGTTTGCCGAATAGATGTCGACAGCCGCCTGCCAGTTATCAAACGCCGCCTTTATGTTGAAGCCCGCATTCTGGAATCCGAGCGACATACCGCCGCATCCCGAGAAAAGATCAACGCAGTCCATCGCTCACATCCCTCCTGTACTCTAGTAGCGCTCGTGCAACGTAGGTGGCAAGGTTTACCGGTACGGCGTTGCCCACCATCTGGTTGATATCCGTCTTACTCCCAAAGAACTTGAAAGACTCCGGGAAAGTCTGGATCCTACTGCGTTCCTTTGGAGTCAAGCACCGGGCTTGACTGAGGTCCGCCGCGTCGTTGGGGTGAAGCTTGTAGTTCGGCGGTATCGGCCTGTCCACACCACGAATAGTGACCGAGGGCTCGTCGATGCTGAAGATGGCCCGCCTCGTGTAGCTTCGCGGAATCCTGAAGTAGTAATCAATTCCAAGCTCGTTACCGAGATACTCACGAATTGTCATCTGATGGTCAGAAAGGCCCTTCTCAAGATATGGGTCGAGGAACCCGTCGGGCGCCCCAAGGCATCCGATCAAGAAGTATCTCTTGCGAGCTTGGGGGACCCCGCACAGGCTTGCATCCATCACTCGCCCACTCAAGCCATAACCCTGCGCTTTGAGGGTGGCCCGAATCGCTTCCATGGATTTGCTCGTTCGAACGCGTGGGACGTTCTCCATAACGATGAAGCGAGGCTTGCACCTCGCGATGATCTCGGCATATCTAACAGAGAGGATTGCGCGCCCACCATCCTCGGATCTCTTGCCGGCCTGCGAGAAATCCTGACAAGGAGGCCCGCCGATGATGATATCCGGAGCGAAGCCGGCAACTTCCTCGGATACGGAAACGTCGGAGAGATCCCTTTTGAAAACAGGATGCTGGAAGTTAGCGCGATAGACATCAATGGCAGCGTCCCAATTGTCGTAGGCAGCCACAACATTGACGCCAGCCTTTTCGAAGCCGAGGGACATTCCGCCGCAGCCGGCGAAAAGGTCAACTGCCGTTATGTTCCTCTCGTTTTCCACGCGCTCGGTCTCCATTTCGATAGATACAGACAAATAAATAATTATAATTCCGTTTCTTCCAACATGCTTCAAGATCAGTCGGCAACAGAACAAATCCAGTTGTAACGCTTCGCCCGGACAAGAATCGCTCGTGCTCGATTCGAGCTTATTGCCGCCCAGCAGGGCAACCACTGTCGCGTGCTCGCCCGTCAGAGGCCGTCCGCGCCGCATCCGCGTCCGCTCCGGATGCCGCGCCGGGTCGGTCGTGCCGCGGACCGTCCCTCGCGGCACGCACCCTCCGCTCCCGCGAAAACCCGTTCAACACAATGGCTTTTAGGTATAGCCTTATTGCTGTACGCCACGAAGTTCCCGCCCACTCACGCCCTCGCTGCCAAACGAATACGCATCCCTCTCTCTTCTATGGATGCAACGCTGCCGAAATATAAATCGACTCATGCGATCGCTCTCCGACCTCAGCTGAAACGTTTCAGAGCGCAACAATCTTGAACCTCGATCCACCCTCCAGACAAACCTCCTCAGTTCATCCATTACTATCGAAAAGATCTTCCATGAATTTTGACGGCCTGTTTCAGCTGTAATGGAAATAAAAACCAGCTTTTCGAAGTCGGCGCCGCAACCAGGCAAGCATTTCCGAAATCGCAGCATCACATCGCTCGATATAAGTAATTTGCTACTGGTGCAACGGCCCCGAGCACCGTTCCCGCGCGACTCTATCGCAAATACGTTGCTTAGAACAGGGCACTGCCACATTTCAGCAAGCCAATCCGAATCCTCGTTTGGTCGGGAGATAGTCCAATTACCCTTTAAATATCATATCGTTGTGGTATTCAATAAACTCAGCTCGTGGGGCAAATCGCTTCGGAAGCGTAATCGGCTCTCCGTTGTAGCGCCACAAATTTACCGCTTCCTTGAAAGTAGCGGCAGGCTAAACGAGGGCGGTGAGTTCCTTTTCTACTTCTACGCCATTAAGGACGGGCACGTGTACTCCCATCATAAAGATCTCTTTCGTACGACCCATTTCCGCTTCTACAGGAACGCAACCAGCGAGACAAACACTTACGAACTTGAACCCGTGCTTTGCAAGGTGAAGGCTAACGAGCTGGTTTCGAGAGACGAACTAGCCGACCGGCTGGCCGCCATTGGTTACGAGCGGAATCGTGGGAGCCAGGGGGCGGACTTCCGCTACGTGCTTAGCGTGGAGGTCGAGAACGCTGCAGTTGTGCCGCTGAGTCTCGCGTGCGGATTGGTCGACGGGCAGAACGGCAACGATGCTTTCAGCCCGCACTCGCCGAAGTTGGTGGGATAACATTTCACGAGCATGTCGATTGGTACAGGAGGAAAGATTATGGACGAGAGAATCAAATCGATAATCCACAAAGCTGTTGATGATGCCGGGCGTTATCCGTTTCTCTTCATCGGCTCTGGCCTCTCCCGTCGTTACTGCGGCACGCCGGGATGGGAGGGGCTGCTTTCGGATATCTGCGCCGAGGTGCTTGACGACCCATATGCCTTCGCGCGCTTCAAGAGCCAGGCGAAGATTGCTGTCCAGAACGGCGAGGTCGAGTCCGAACTGCCGTACGTTGCCACGCTCATGGAAAGCGAAGTAAACCACGAGCTCTTTGCATCGGATGAATTCGCTGCCTTCCGCGAAGGTCACAGTGACGAGCTTACCGGGGACGCTTCGCCCATGAAGATCTACGTCGCAGATAAGATCGCGAGAGCTCGTCTCGTCGAGAGCGCCGAAACTGAGAAGCTGGCGAAGGCGGGCAGGGAAAAAGTTGCCGGCATCATCACCACGAATTATGACTGTATGTGTGAGACCCTATTCCCTGGTTTCACGACCTACGTCGGAGAAAGCGACCTCCTGTTCTCTGACCAGGCTTTCTCTCAGGAGATATACAAAATCCATGGCTCAGTCTCGAGGGCGGGAAGCATCGTCCTGACCAGCGCTGACTATGCGGAGTTCGCGCAGAAGAGGAAGTATCTCTCGGCGAAGCTGCTCACCCTCTTCGTCGAGTATCCCGTCATCTTCCTCGGTTATTCGATTCAAGACGAGAACATCAGATCGATACTGGGTGACATCTGCGAATGCCTACCAGATGACAAGCTCAAACGGCTGGGCAAGCGGCTCATCTTCGTTCAGCACGCAACCGACACCTCTGTTGGCGAGATTGCTATGAGTTTCGGTGGCCGTACGCTTTCGATGACGAAGATCACCACGGATGACTTCGAGTCGATCTACGATGCGATGCGCAGCTTCCGGAAAATGTATAGCACGCGATTTATCCGCGAGTTGAGGGGCAGCGTGTTCAGGCTTGCGGAGCATATCGACCCGAGTTCCGACATCATCGTCTCAGGGATAGACAATGTCCTCAACGACCTTGACCCGGACCAGAAGATCGTCATCGGCCTGTCGGTGTCACCAAGTAGCATCGGAAAGCCGATTTCACCTGAAGATATCTTCGAGGACATCGTGCTCGATAACCTTCGCTATGACCCAAAGTTCATCGTCGAGAACTACCTCAACATGTACGTGCGCCAACGGCCCAACAACATGCCTGTCTTCAAGTACACGCGCGGACTCGGTGGAGAGGTCGGTAAGGACATAGCGACTTATCTCCCAACGCTCACCTCGATTGATAGCTATCGAAGCGAAACGTTCCGCAAATCGATGCCTGCGACTCGTCGCAGATTCGAAGGGTCGCTGAGCATAAAGGGCCTTGCGAATGCATGCGCGCCAAAGAGCCCGTTCGCGTTCATCCCGTGCCTTTCAGAGGAAGAGATGGACGTCGACGACTTGGAAGCGTTGCTGAAGCGGGCACTGGCTGACGTGGGAAACGACCCTGCCAAGAAGAGGGCTCTGTTGAAAGATTCGCATTATCGGAAGTGCGTCCGCATCTACGACTTCTTGCGCTATGGAAAGTAGGAAGTCCCCCAACCTTCACCAATAGTCCGGGCAACGGCATCCGAACCTAGATCCAGTTGGGGGACATGCTCCCGAACTATGCACGGTTTCCCGCGCAAAGCTAGTTTAGCAAAGAAATGTGGAGATTGGCGGTTGGGCGCTTGAGATTCCTGCCAACTGCCGCACCCCTTGAATATCAACTTCATCCGAACACCTCCCAAATTCATCCGTACATGTACGGATGAATTTGGG
>URAQ01000001.1 GCA_900545875.1 uncultured Collinsella sp. | reverse complement strand
GGAAAGAAGCTGCGCCGCGGGGGAGGCGACCCCAATGGCTTTCTCATATCGTCTTTTGGGCTTCGAGCCCTGCTTAAGTGCCTTGGAAAGGCCGACAAGGGCCGTGAGGAGCGAGACCATAGCGGTCAGGAGCTTCACGAACTCAGTGAAATCGGTCATGGGCATCACCTCCCATCGAATGGAGGGCTCTGCCCGGCACGAGGACTGCCGACAGCGAGGACGATTCTATCAGAGTGGCTGGCCCTCTTCATTCAATTCATGCTCCCCACCCTCGCCGAGACTGCAAGCGTGGCAGAATCGGCACCGAACGGTAGCGCGCCAGGGCACTGACGATGAACTATCCAAAACTAGCGAGGCGTGCCACCACGTGAGAAATCGCCACGGTCGATAACGCGATCGCCCATCTGTCGCGACACAGTGCTACCGCCGTGCGCCTGGCCGGCGGTGCGAACGCGGTCATCGCCGGCATTGGGAACGGCGCCGGCGTAACGGTTGCGAATCTCCCTCGCATAACCGCGACGCGCAAGAAGTTCATCGCGAACCGCCGGATCTTCGAGCAGGTCTTCGTCACACTTCGGTGTAATGAATTTAGGAAACGAATTGTAGGCGACGCCTTTGCTTGCTTTAGCCTGCTCGACCCACGCCGAGTATGCTTTCTTGAGTCGTCGGATATAAATCTCACAGCGCTTCTCGTATGGAAGCGCACGCTCGGCCTCCAACACGTTATTTTCGAAAGCCGTCTGCAATGACTTCAACGCGAAGCGTCCGTCAAGACGAGTCAGGTTGAAGGTGCACTTCGGATTGCCGGCTTCTTTGATATCGAGATCTGTCGCATAGACTCGATTGTTCTTGATGAAAATGTCTACGCCCCATGATGCAAGTAGTTTTTTGAACTGCTCCATATTCTTTACGCGACCTTCGTCAATCGCAATATGGATCAGCTCACGCAGATTGTTTTTATAACTGTACTCGCCGCGACCAATAATCTCCTTTTCCGTGTCGCGCGGTTGACGATCACGAATCTTCGAATTTTTCTTACCCTTTTCAAGTTGGGCGAGATTCCAGTCCTTATCGAGTTCGCGGACCCACGAGGCGCGTTCGAACTTCCCGTGACGCCCGCCCGTCTCACAACGTTTTCCTGTCAGGAGATCCGTGCGGTTGATTGCCATGTGCACTGCGTAGCGTTTTCCCGCCTTGTCGCTTTCCTCGTGTAGCGCGAAGATAACTTGCTGATTCGGGTAATGCTTCGCGACCCATTGCCTTGCGTAGGCCATACATGCATCCGGCGTCATTTTACCGCCGTTGCACGAACATTCTTCGGGGAGAAACGCGAGAATCTGGTGGAGGATAGTCACGTTCTTCGCGCCGGCTCGCGAAGGCGTGTCGTGATGGAAAACCTTCCGCGTCATTGCCATTTTCGAAAACCAGTACTTATCGCATTTGATGTTCCAGCCATCACGGGCAAGGGCATGTTTCCCGTTGATGTACCGCCGAACGTTCTTTGCGTAGCGCTCGCTCGATACGCTCTTCTGCTTGATAACAGTCACTTTGCATCGCCGCCATCGGTGAAATAGCGACGCTCGAGCGTTCTCAAGAATTGAAAAGCGTAATCAGAACTTTTAGCAACGCACCCGATGGCCATAAGAACGGCAGTTTCGTCGTAAGCCGAAAGTCCTTGCGCGTTTATGAAGTGCGCCAACTGGTTAAGGTTCGTACCCTGCTTCAAAAGCTCATGATAGATCTTCTCCACGCCGCCATGGTCGAAATCGATTTTCTCGATCTTCCCGTTAATTAGTACGCGCCGTGCATACGAGCTCACGGTCACGCCAAGGAAATCAGCATTGCTTTCGATTATCCTTTTTTCTTCCGGTGAGACCCTGATGTGCAATTCTTCAGTTCGAGATTTTTGATCAGCAATTTCCGCAAGACCAAAATCGATATCGAGATCGTCGGCATTGCATAAGACGAAACGTATGAGTTCCGCCTCACTCATCTCATGTCGCTTTGCGATTGCGATGATGGCTTTCTTCTCTTCATCGGAAAGAGACGCCTTGACGGTGTGTGGGCGGAGCCTGCTCATGATTCCTCCGGAAAACGAATCAGCGATCGGAGAGGCCTCCGATCAAAACCTGCTATGCGATTCGCTTTCCTTTTGAGGAACGGCTAGCGTCGTTCCAAAAACGAAGAATCGTCTCCGCGATTCTTCATCGCGGAGTTTCAACTTCACAACAACCTTATCGCCGTAGCAGGCGATAAGCAAGGTCTGTGGCGTGGTGTTTTTGGGGTCCGAATGGGCCCACAAAAATGCCACCCACAGTCATCTTGCATGCCCCAGAAGGGGGCATAGACGCAGCGAAGCGTAGGCAGAAGATGAGAGGCCTCATCTTCTTTCTCGAAAGGCTTCGGGAACAATTAAGACATCGATGGGCTATCAGCTAGACGTCAAGGCCCATTAGTCTTCTACGTTCAGCGCGCTCCTCAGCAATTCTTTTTGATCCGGCAATGGCCTGTCCCTTTTTATCCTTGAGGCTCATCGGCTCTTCGGTTTTCTTTTTACTGGCATTCTTGTTTTCCACAGCGGCCTCCTGATTGATTATTCTCCTATCGTTTATTCCCAAACTGAGCACATAAAAAGGCGGCCGAAACCGACCGCCCGCGAACAAATATGTATTCACCGAACGTAAGAGAAGGGGAACAAATGTCCATTACTCCCAGTGCCCGGCGACGTCGACAACCCAATGCTGTCCCGTAGCCTGCTGTTCATAATGTCCCTGGTCCTCAGATGTGGTATACGAATCGTTTACGACAGATCCTCCGATGCCGCCGTTGTCCATATCATTATGAACCCACGAATAGGCGGCATCTTCGGAATCGAAGGGGCCTACCATAGTACCACCATGGTTGACCCAGAAACGAGGATGGCGCGTATACACTACATTCGGCACCCAGACCTGGCTGTAATCTGTCTCCCAGTGTCCCTGCTCGGCAACCCACTTCTTCTGGCTACCGCCGTTGGAAGAGGAATTGTTGCTGCCGGAACTCTGCGAATTGCTGGAATTCTGCTTGGAGTCGGAGGAGTTTCCCTTGCTGTCAGACTTCGACGAGTCGGAAGACTTGTTATCCTCTTTCTTGGAGTCATCGGACTTCTGATCCTTGCCGTCGGATTCTTTCTTCTCCTCGGTCTTGGCTCCAGAGGCTTGCGCCGCCTTTTCTTCGCTTGGCTTCTTTTTGTCTTTATTCTTTACCGCTGTGGTGGTCCTTTCCGCAGAGCCGCTTTCTTGCTTTGCAACGCTGGAGCATCCAAGTTGAGGTGCCATGAGGCACACCAGAAACGCAACGATAATAGCCTTTGTTCTCACACCGATCTCCCTATCCATGAAGCCGGGCGTTGACCACTGGCCGGTGTCCAGCGCCCGGTTCGCTTTTACATCTGCTCGCGGCGCTTCTTCAGATCGAGGAAGACGCCGGCTGCCACGAGGACGGTGCCGCCGATGGCGAACGTCTCGCCGATGAGTCCCGCGCTGTCGCCGGTCTGGGCGAGGCTGCCGGGCTTGGCGGCCTCCGTGTTGGCGAGGTGCTTCGGGGTGTATGCCGCCTGCTTCTTTGCGGCCTCCTCCGCCTCCTGTCGTGCGATCTCATCGGAAAGCTTCTGCTCCGCCGCGATGCGGTCGGACTTCGCCAACTTGTAGGCGGCGAGTGCCGCATCGTAGCCGGGCTGGAGCCCGTCCACCACGGTCTGCTTCTCGTCCAGGATTGCCTTTGCGGGCGCGACCTTGGCACGTGCCTCGACGGCGGCGGCGAAAAGCGCGTTGAGGGCGTCATCCGCGTTCACATCATGGCCGGAAGCGATCGCCGCGCCGGCATCGATGGAGTTCAGCTTCGACAGCTTGGCGTCTGCCTGCGCCTTCGCCTGTTCGGCGGCGGAGACCAGGGACTCGGCGGCGATGGTATCCGCCTTCGCGGCATCGAGGGCGGCCTTGGTGTCATTGACGGCCTTTACTGCATCCTGCTCGCGCTGCTGTGCCTCTGCGAGCTTCGCGGCAAGGCCGGTGAGGATGTCGAGGTTCGACTGTGCGTCCTCGAGATCGGTCTGGGAGCCGGTAAGCCTGTCGGCGGCAACGCCGGTGTCGGCCTTTGCGGCATCGACGGCACGCTGGGCATCCGCGAGGGCGCGTGCGGTGGCGTCCGCCTTTTGCTCGGCGGCGGCGAGGACGGTCGCCTTCTCGACCTGGTCGGCTGCCGCCGCGTCATGGACGCTCTTTGCGGTATCGACCGCCTTCTTGGCGTCGGCGACGTCCTGGAAGAACTTCGCGAGATCGGCGTTCGCATCCATGACGTCCTGCTGCTTGGCCTCGGTGTCCGCCTTGGCGGAATCCAGCTTGGTCTGTGCGGTCGTTACGGCTGCGTTGGCAGCATCAAAGGCGACCTGCTTCTGCTGTACGGTCGACTTTGCCGTATCGACTGCCGCGTTGGCGGCATCGAGGTCCGATTTCGCCGCATCAAGCTCGGTCTGGGCAACCGTGACGCCCTGCTGCTTGGCGGCGACATCAGCCTTGGTGGCATCGACGGCACGCTGGGCATCGGCAACACCCTGCTTCGCGGCATCGACACCTGCCTGTGCGGAATCCGCTGCGTCCTGCTTCTGCTGGACGGTTTCAGCGGCGTCGGTGGCTGCCTGCTGCTTGGATGCGAGATCGGCCTTGGCTGCGTCGAGTGCGCTCTTAGCGTTCTTGAGGCCGTTGATATAGGAGGTCAGCTTTTGCTCGTACTCGTCGACGGAGATGGGGTTCGTGTTCCAACCGGATCCGGACCAGCCGGAGATCTCTGCGGTGTAGCACTGCGTCTGAAGCCCGGACATGGTGCCCTTGGTGCAGGTTGCCATTCCCATAACGGCGAGTTCGGGATTGATGATGTTCATGTAATGGCCGACGGTGCCGCTGCTGCCGTTCTCCCAGCGGCAGTTGTTTGCAATCCAATGGTTGATTGCGACGCCGTTCTTTGCATAGAAATCATAGGCATCCTTGCCGACAAGACCGGTGACTCCATAAAGGGCCTCCGTTGCCTTGTCGAAAAAGCCCTTCTCCTGCTCGATCCACTGCCCACTCGGATCGATTCCGTAATTCCATGCCAGGTTTTCGGCAAAATCATATTGACGGGCATGATCGAGCACAGTGTCACTGTAGTTGGCATCCGCAATGGCACCGGCGATGAGCTTGTAGGTGACCTGGAGCTCGGACAGGCCGACCGACTTGCGGTAGTCGTTGACGGACTTCATCCACCTGATCGCATTGAGCATATTGTCAAGAGACGTGGCGTCCTTGGAGTTGCCGACTTCGGTCTTTCCGGCATATTTGGCGTTCAGGATGATGTTGGCTGCATCTTCGGCACCCATGGCACGGAAGAAGCCGATGGCTCCCTGCTTGAGTTGCGCGTCGGCGGAATCGAGTTTCGCCTGTGCCTCGTCGACCTTCTGCTGGGCGGCGGTCACGGCCGCGTCAGCGGTATCCTTTGCGGTCTTGGCGTTCGCGAGCTCTACGTCGGCGGCTGCCTTGGCGGACTCGGCGTCCTTGACAGCCTGCTTCGCGGCATCCAGCTTGGCGATGGCATCGGCGTTCGCCTGCTTGGCCGCATCGAGGTCGGAGTTCGCGGCATCGAGTGCGGACTGGGCGTCGTTCACGCCGGACGCGGCATCGACCGCGGCCTGCTGCTTCGCAGAGAGGGATGCCTGGGCATCATTTAGCTCGGTCTGTGCCGTTGCCGCGGCGGACTGCACCTGCTCGAGCTCGGACTCGCACTGGGACTGCACCGCTCGTGCGGCGGCGAGGGTTGCCTCTGCGTCCGCGACCTTCTGTTTTGCCGCATCGTACTCCGGACCGCTGGCGCCTGCCTCCGCTGCGGCGAGGTCTGCTTTCGCCTTCTCGTAGGCGGCGCTGGCGGCTGCGGCCTTCGCATCCGCCGCGTCCTTGTTCTGCTGGGCTGCGGCGAGGACGGCGTCGGCGGAATCCTTTGCAGACTGGGCCGCGACCAGCTTGGACTGGGCATCGGCAAGCGTCGCGTTGGCGTTGGCGAGGCCGGCCTGTGCCCTTTCCACGGCAGCCTGGGCGTCGCGCACGGCCTGTTCGGCGGCACTGATTGCCTCCGGGGTGGCGCTTACGGCATCTGCCTTGGCCTTATCGAGGGCGTCCTTGGCATCCTGGGCCGCCTTGAGGGCGGACTGGTACGCTTCGTCCTTCTCGGACGCATCCGCCTTGGCGTCTGCGAGACCCGCCTTCGCCTGCTCGAGGTCCTTGCCGGCGGCATCGGCGGCGTCCTTGCCCTCTGCGACCTGGCGGGCGTACTCGTCCATTGCCGCTCGGTCGGCTGCCGTGCCGGCGTTGACTGCAGAATCGTAGGATGCCTTGGCCTGGTCGCGGGCGGAAGCCGCCTCGTTGTAGGGACCGGCGGCCTCATCGTAGGCTGCCTTGGCGGCGTCCTCCTTCGCCTTCGCCTCGTTGACTGCCTTCTGCAGGTCCGCGATGGTCTGTGCGGCGGATTTCGCGCCGGTACCGGATGCCGCGCCGGCGTGGGCGGCGATCGGCGACATCACGGCGGGGTGCTGTGTGCCCCCGTCACCGGTCTGGGCGAATGCCGTGAACGGTGAGATGAGGCTCGATCCGGTCATGGCGGCCATGGTCGCCGCGGTGACGGTCAGACGCGCGATCCCCTTCGGAGTGTGAATCTTTTTGCTTGGCAGTGCGGCGAAGTGGTCGCCGCCGGCAGCGAAGTGCTTTCCCTGAGTCATTGCCATTCCATTCCTTTTCCGTTCCCTATCCGACTAGGTATCAGAGCTCTTTCCAATAAAGGTAATTATGCTCCTCATCTGGGATTGTTGTATATAGTCCGTTGGCATTTATACAACAATCCATGACTCTTTTTGTCATGGATATCTCGCCACTACAACGATCCTTTGGTCTACGCTGCAAAGAACTCAGATCAAAGTTTGGTTACTCACAAGAGCAATTTGCGAACCGTATCGACATGGACAGGTCTTACTACGCCTCGATAGAGGTCGGACGAAGAAATGTCAGTCTTTCCAACATCTGTAAAATTGCCAATGGATTCAACATGTCAAACGCTGCACTTATGACTGGTGTCACCGATATAACGGATTAGTCTATCAATCAGCGAACGCAGTGAGCGTATCAATCGACGGCGTAGCCGGCGGCAAGGTCACGGCACGTGACCGCGCAGCGAGCTTTGCGAGCGAAGGGGACGGCATCGCCGTCCCTATTTCTTTATAGTATATTTCTCTATTAATTGGTTTCACCAAAATGGGTATAGCACAAGCTTCTGAACAGGCGTTTTATCAAAGAATTCGAAGCTACCGAATCATCAAAATGGTGAAATAATTTACCCAAAAGGGGGAAGCGCTTCACCAAAATGGAACCGACTGACAGCTGTTGAAAACTTTTATCCCCAAAATGGTGATTTCCTGTTTTCAGTGGAAAACTCGGGAAGTCATAATATTTACTTACCAGATTTACAAACGGAAGCGGTTCTTAGCCCCAAAACCAGAACAGGTCAGAAGCAAAAATAACTCCTGACCTGCGATTTTCCTGGTGCCCCCGGGCGGATTCGAACCGTCGACACCCGCTTTAGGAGAGCGGTGCTCTATCCCCTGAGCTACGGAGGCATGTTGTACTAGTGTAGCAGATTTACCCCTTTGCCATGTAGCGCATGGCCACTCATCGAGAAGGCTCTATAGCGAATAGTTTCCGAGGGCAATCCTCAATATCGGAAAGAATAACCCGGAATAACGCGAAATAATGGGACAAGCTTTCCCAACTGGCCCTCAAAAGGAAAATGCATCCCGGAATGAGAGCAAATTCCGGGATGCATTTTCCGCCATCTATCGCCAACGATTAGCTGTCTCTGTGGAAAAGGCTCTTGATGGCAGCGGGGATGCTCTTGGCGCCCTTGGCCGTCACATCGATAAAGTCGGGCGAACGCACGAGTCTATCCTCGTCCACGTACTTGCGCACAGCGCGCAGCGTCTCTTTGTCGTCGCGCGTCGAAAACGTAAAGTGACCGTTGTCCTTGGTGAAGATGGCAAAACGCGTAATCTTCTTGGTGCCGCGCAAAACCTCGGCGGCAATATAGTCGACCTCGTCCCACGGGATTTGAATATAATCCTCGGGATTGCGCTCGTTATAGTACTCGAACGCCTTATTGCCCACCATCACGTTACCGTGGCTGGTAAGCCCCATCAGGCAGGTTGCCGGCGTTGCCAGATCGACCGTGCTGTTCTGAGATTGCGCCATGCGCGCCTCGCCCTCCAAATAAAACAATCGGACCGCATCCAGTGTACCCACCGGGTGCGGTCCGTTTCAATGGCTCAAAAGCCCTTGCCTAGCAATTCTCGGTCTTAAGCCGAAACGTGCTTACATGAAGCCGCAGACGCGACCGATGATGCCGATGGCGAAGAGAGCCAGGATGATGACGATCGGGCTGACCTTCTTCTTGAGGAGCTTGCAGACCAGCAGGGTCAGGCACACGGCGGCAAGGCCGGGGATGAGCTGATCGAGGTTGGCCTGAAGCGTGGTGACCTTCACCTGATCAAGGGCGTTAGCACCGATGGAGTTATACATCGTCAGTGCTTCCTTGACACCCTCAGAACCGGAGGGCAGGTTAGCCCAGTCGATAAAGGCGCCAGCAGACTGCGTGACCTTGGAGACGACCGGGGTGAAGGAGATGGACACCCAGCGCTCGACCAGGGCGCCGATGATGAACATACCCAGGATGGAAGCACCCTCGGTGACCTTGCCCATCAGACCGCCGGAGAGGTCCTTGGCGATGGAGGAGCCGACCTTGTAGCCAAACTCCTGCGTGTACCACAGGAAGGCGTAACGGATGATGTTCCACGCGAAGAAGAACAGCAGCGGACCGGCGATGCTGCCGGACAGGGCCAGGGAAGCGCCCAGAGCGCCCAGAATCGGGCGAAGGGTGAACCAGAAGGCGGGGTCGCCGACGCCGGCGAGCGGGCCCATCATACCGACCTTGACGCCCTGAATGGCGACGTCGTCGATCGGAGCACCGTTGGCGCGCTCCTCCTCGAGAGCGAGGGTGACGCCAATGACGGGGGCGGAAACATAGGGATGGGTGTTATAGAACTCCAGGTGGCGCTTAAGAGCGGCAATCTGGTCATCCTTGTTGGTGTAGAGCTTCTTGATCGCAGGGATCATTGCGAAGCACCAGCCGCCGTTCTGCATACGCTCGTAGTTCCACGAGCCCTGAAGGAACTGATGACGGAAGCAAACCTTCTTGCGGTCAGCCTTGGTGAGCTGAATCTTGTTCTCTGCCATATGTATCACTCCCCTCCTACTCGTAATCGTTCAGAATGTCGCCGAGCGGGTCACCGGAGCCGCCGCCCATGCCGCCACCCTGCTTGGCCAGATCCTTAAGGCCAAGGTAGATGAGGGCAAGGGAGATGCCGATGAGGCCAAGGGCGATCAGCGTGAGCTGAGGGATGGCAGCAAGGACAAAGCCGAGGATGAAGAACGGCCAGGTCTCCTTGGTGGCCATCATGTTGATGACCATGGCGTAACCGACGGAAGCGACCATGCCGCCGCCGACAGCCATGCCGCCGGACAGCCAGTCGGGCATAGCGTTAAGCGCGTTGGTAACAGCCTCGGCCGGGATGATGCACAGAAGTACTGCCGGGATGGCGATACGAAGGCCCTGCATGAGGATGGCAGCGTACTGCCAGCGCTCGATGCCGGAGAAGTCGCCCTTCTCGGCGCAACCGTCCATGGCGTGAGCGATAGCGGTGGCCAGGGTACGGCAGATCATGGTCAGGAACAGGCCAGCGACCGACAGCGGGACGGCGACGGCGATGGCGGCGGTAACGGCCTTTGCCGAATCGGTGGCGCCACCGTTGAGGGCGAGCACCATGATGATCGAAGAAGCGACCGAGGCCAGAGCGGCGTCAGGCGCGACAGCGGCGCCAACGTTAGCCCAGCCAAGGGCCATCATCTGGAGCGAACCGCCCAGGAGGATGCCCTCCTGAAGGTGACCGGTTACGAGACCGATAAGCGTGCATGCCACGAGCGGCTGATGGAACTGGAACTCATCCAGAATGCCTTCCATACCGGCAAGCAACGCGACAATCGCAACAAGCAGAATAGTGATTGCAGACATGTATCGGACCCTCCTTTACTATGCTTGAGCGGCCAGTTCGGCCTTAGCTTTCTTCAACATGGCGTCGAGATCCTCGGAGGAATCCGAAGGAACCTTGCGGACCTCGAACTTGACGCCCTTGGCCTTGAGAGCCTCGAGAGTCTTGACGTCGTCATCGCCCATAGCGACGGCGTTGGTGACGACGACCTTGCCCTTGGAGTGAGCCATGGAACCGATGTTGACTTCCTTGATGTCGACGCCGGCCTTGATGGCCTTGAGCAGATCCTGCGGGTTCTCGAAGAGCAGCATGGCCTTGGTGTCACCAAAGCGCGTGTCCTTGACGACCTCGGCCATCTTCTTGATGGGCACGACGTTGGCATGGACTCCCGGAGGGGCAGCCTGCTCGATCATGGTCTTGCGGAGCTCGTCGTGAGCAACGCCGTCGGAAACCACGATGATGCGGTTGGGGTTGATCTGCTTGGTCCACGTGGTGGCCACCTGACCATGAAGCAGACGGGTGTCGATACGGACGTGGGCAATCTTGATGTGCCCGTCGCCGATGACCGTTCCCGGAGGGATGGCGCCTGCAGGAGCAGCGGCGGCCGCAGCCGGCTTCTTCTCCTCGGGCTCCAGAGACTCGGGCTTGACGCGCACGCCAGCCTTAGCCTCAGTCACGAGATGTTTTGCGATCGCATGTGCAGTGTTCTTTGCGTCAAAGCGCTGCGAATATGCCTCAATGAGCATAGGCAGGTTGACACCGGTGACGATAGCCCAGGAATCGTGGCCCTCGATGAGCCCGCTGATCTGGTTGAACGGCGTGCCGCCCCACAGATCAACGAGGAAGAGCACCTGCTCCTGGTCCTCGAAGGAAGCGACTGCTTCCTCGACCTTGGCACGGAAATCGTCGGGGCCCATGCTCGGCTCGAGCGAGACCACGGCAACAGACGGCTGATCGCCAAAGACCATCGAGCCCGTCTGCTTGATTCCAGCTGCCAAGTCCCCGTGGCTAGCAAGAACAATACTTACCATCACATAACCTCCTTTTTGTCTACGTATTTCCTACACGACATGAAAGGAGTATACCTGTTTGGATTGTGGAATTATAGCTAAATTCGCAAAAGGTTGGATTATTTGTTTAAACGTCTATGTTTGTTACAAATTGATTACGTTGCTGGCTTATAGCTCATTGCCTGCTAAAACGTGATTTGCTGATTGTTTTCAAAGACATATAAAGGTGCACCGTTCGTTAAGACCGCTTTTAGGTGAATCCCAATGCGTCTGCGTGCCACCATTTTGTTTAAACAGACATGACTTGACCAACCGAAGCAAATATGTTTAGAACTCTAGCCCATGTAGACATTAGATGTTAGGCGATGTGGAGAGGGTTGGCGGCGTCGACGGCATCGGGGGCGTCGGAGAGGCCGTCAGGAGCAGCGTCTGCCGGGTCCTCGTCGGGGGTCTCGATCTGTTTGATCATGACCTCCTGGCCCTGCAGCAGGTATGTTTCACCGCTGCCGCAATGGGGGCAAGTCTTGCCGTGCTCGACCGTCGCGTAGTCGCGGCCGCACGCCTCGCAATGCGTCACGGCCTCGACAGGCTCCACGATAAGCTCCGCACCCTCGGTGATGGACTTTTTATCTGCCGCCCAGCGCCAAGCGTCGAGCAGCAAGTCGGGAACGACGCCCGAGACCTCGCCCAGCAGCAGCGTGACGCTCGAAACGCGACGCACGCCATTGGCGCGCGCCACGTTCTCAACATCGCGAATAATGTGATACACAATCCCTAATTCATGCAAGTCGAAACCCTTTCTGCAGAGGTTGATTCGATGCAAACTCAAAGCAAGGGAACGGCGAAATCTAGTCTGCGCCGTCCCCTTACCCGCCATGGTTACCTATTTACGACCGAACTTGATTTTGATTGCACGCTTTAAAGCATACTTGCCGAGACTTGGGAGCTTTTGCTCGTATTTGACCATCGTGGAACACTCGGGGCGATCGCGATCCAGATGGATGGCGTCGAACGCGCACTTGGTGGTGCACAGGCCGCAGCCGATGCACTTGTTGGGATCGACGATCGAGGCGCCGCAGCCCAGGCAGCGAGCGGTCTCGGCGCGCACCTGTTCCTCGGTAAAGGTCTCAACATACTCGCTAAACGGCGCAGCCTTCTCGCGTTCGCGGTCCACATGCGCAACCTCGCGGCTCGCGTTGTCGTAGCTCTCGAGCACAACGTCGTCGCGGTCGAGCGCGGTGTAGCGGCGCTGATTGCGGCCGATGGTGAGCGTGGAGCCCGGCTGCACAAAGCGATGGATGGACACCGCAGCCTCGTGGCCGGCGGCGATAGCGTCGATGGCAAAGCTGGGGCCGGTGTAGACGTCGCCGCCCACAAAGATGTCGGACTCGGCGGTCTGATAGGTCTGGGGATCGGCAAGGGCACCCTGGCCGCGGCCGAGCTCCACCTTGGAGCCAGCCAGCAGGTCGCCCCACACAATGGACTGCCCGATCGACATGACGACACGATCGGCATCGACGCGGCGCAGATCGTTCTCGTCGTACTCGGGCGCAAAACGGCCTTCGTCGTCAAAGACACGCGTGCAGCGCTTGAAGGTGATACCGCACACACGACCGGCCTCGTCCAAGTGAATCTCCTTGGGGCCCCAGCCACAGCTGATGTGAGCGCCGTCCTCAACGGCCTCGCGACGCTCCTCCTCGCTGGCGGGCATCTGGGCCTCGCTCTCCAGGCAGAACATCTCAACATGCTCAGAGCCCAGACGGCAGGCGTTGCGGGCAACGTCGATGGCCACGTTGCCGCCGCCCACCACAATGGTGCGGCCGGGCAGCGCGTCGATCTTGCCACTGTTGACCTCGCGCAAAAAGTCGACGGCCACGGCCACGTCCTCGGCATCCTCACCCGGAATACCGGCGAGGCGGCCGCCCTGGCAGCCAATGGCAACGTAGAAGGCCTTAAAGCCCTGCGCGCGCAGCTCGTCGAGCGTCACGTCTCGACCGACTTCCACGCCATAGCGGAACTCGGCACCCATCAGGCGAATGACCTCGACCTCGGCCTCGATAACATCCTTCTGCAGCTTAAAGCTGGGAATACCGTAGGTGAGCATGCCGCCCGGGTGCTCGTTCTTCTCGAATACGACGGGCTTGTAGCCCTTCTCGGCCAGATAGAAGGCACAGGACAGGCCGGCCGGACCGGCACCGATAATGGCAATCTTCTGATCGAAGCCGCCAGCGCGCGTCGGCGTCACCACAGGTGGGACATAGCGGGTCGCGGCATCCAGATCGCGCTGGGCGATAAACTTCTTGACCTCGTCGATAGCCACGGCGGCGTCCACACGGCCGCGAGTGCAGGCATCCTCGCAGCGGCGGTTGCACACGCGGCCGCAGATGGCGGGCAGCGGGTTCTCACGCTTGATGAGCGCCAGTGCCTCGTCATAGCGACCCTGAGCCGCGAGCTTCAAATAGCCCTGAACGGCAACGTGCGCGGGGCAGGCCGTCTTGCAGGGAGCGGTGCCGGACTCATGCGTCTCGATGCGGTTGTCGTTGCGGTAGTTGGGCGACCACTTGGTGTGGTCCCACTTGGTGGCATCGGGCAGCTCCTGGCGCGGATACTCGGGCACCTGTCCGCCGGCCTTTTTGCTGCAGAGCTTCTGGCCTAGCTTGGCGGCGCCGGCCGGACACACCTCGACGCAGCGACCGCAGGCCACGCACTTGTCCTTCTCGACCTTAGCGACATAGGCCGAGCGCGACAGGTTGGGCGTGTTGAACAGCTGCGAGGTGCGCAGGGCGTAGCACACGTTGACGTTGCAGTTGCAGATGGCGAAGATCTTGTTCTCGCCGTCGATATTAGTGATCTGGTGCACAAAGCCGTTGTCCTCGGCCTGGCGCAAGATGTCGTAAACCTCGTCGCGGGTCACGTAATGGCCACGATCGGTCTCAACCACGTAGTCGGCCATATCGCCCACGGCGATGCACCAATCGGCCGGGTCGTCGGCGCAGCCCTCACCCATCACGCGACGGCTCGCGCGGCAGCTGCAGGTGCTGGCGGCATATTTGCCATCGTATTTGTCGAGCCAATGCTCAATATGCTCGATCGGCACCGACGTGCTCGCGGCATCGATAGCCTTCTCGACCGGAATGACATGCATGCCGATGCCGGCACCACCGGGCGGCACCATCGGCGTGGCCTTGGACAGCGGTCCCTTGGATGCCTGCTCAAAGAACTTAGCATAGACCGGGTGCTCCTCGAGCTGGCTCACGCGCATGTTGAGGAACTCGGCGGAACCCGGCACCAGCATGGGCAGCACCCACTGCTTGGCGCGCCCGGGGTTTTCCCAGTTGTACTCGAGCAGACCCGTGTAGCTCATGTCGTCGAGCATCTTCTCGATATCGGCCTCGGGCATGCCGGTGAGCTTGACCATCTCGGGCAGCGTATAGGGACGACGCATCTTCATCTTGCAGAGCACTTCGGCCTGCTCGTCGGTCGCCGCCTCGGCAAACGACCAGTACTCGTAGCCCAGCAGCTCGTCGCGATGAAGCAGGCGGTTGGTGCAGTGCTCGCACAGCTTGACGATGGCCTCGCGCGGATGCTCCGGTATCGGCGGCACAAACTCCGCACCGATGTCGGGCTCGGTATAGCTAATTCCCGGTCCGTTGAGAATCATGGTTGTCCCTTCTCTTGCCGCAGCCCGGCGAGACTGCAGCGCCCCTCTTTTTTGCAGGCCAAGCATGCCCCCATGCCGTTCACCCGCCATTGTTGACATTGTGTCAAAAATAGTATTGACGAACCGTCAACAATATTCAAGACTGTTAGGCGAACGGTCAGGCAAAAGAGGATGAAAGGCGGCAAAACATGGGCAACAACGCAGCAGATACCTCTGTGGTCGATGCCGTTCCCGCATCCGATAGCGCGGCAAAGCGTCTGACGGGCGACGAACGCCGTCGCGAGATCCTCGATGCCGTGCGCACCGTAAGCTCCGAGCTGGGCGTATCCCACCTATCGGTATCGGCCGTGACCAAGCGAGCCGGCTGCACGCGCTCGCTGTTCTACCACTACTTCGCCGATATGGACGCCGCCGTCACCGCCGTTATGGACGAGGCAATCGACGGCTTTATCTCCGAGCTCGAGCAATGGAACGCCAGCCGCACCGTCGGCGATATCGAAGGTGCGCTCGACACCGTCGCCCCGCTCTTTAAGCGCCTGGTCGCCAGCGGCCACGAGCTGCCGCACACGCTGACCTCCAACAGCGGCGCGCTCTACGGCGGCTTTTTGCACAACGTGGTCCAGCGCGTGGCGCAGTATATCTGCGACACCACCGTGGTGGACTTTGTCGCCCATCACGACCTGCGCATCGACCATGTCTACGAGACGTTCTACACCCTCATCATGGGACTTTTGATGTATATCCGCACGCACCCCGATGTGCCCGACGAGACGGTCAAGGAGATTATCGCCTCGACACTCCACATCGAGGGCTACACCGCCAAGTATCCCGAGCGCAGGCCCGGGAACTGACGATATTTGGCCAAACTGCCCGCGATCGGAAGAGGGGCCGCGGGCGTGTGAAAGGAGAGCAGCATGCTGTTCGATGTTTGGGGTAGCGATACCCTTATCCACTGGGCCGGCTGGGCCATGGTCTTTATCGGCCTGATCGTGCTCAACGAGGTCGGCCGCCGCACCAAGCTGGGCGCGGCCATCATCTTTGGCGTGGCTCCGCTTGCCATGACCATCTACTGCATCGCCATCGCCGTCGGCGTTTCGCAGGGCGCCGAGTGGGCGCTCACCAACCCCACCCACGTGTACCAGAACAGCTGGTTCCACTACGCCAAGGTGTACGCGGCGCTGGCCGGCTGCTGGGGCTTCATTGCCATTAAGTATCAGTGGGGCAAGATCGGCAAGGCGCACTGGTTCCGCGCATGGCCGTTTGTGATCGTCGCCATCAACATCATGATCGCCGTCGTGTCCGACTTTGAGAGCGCCTACCACTTCTTTGTCCTGGGCCAGTCCACTTGGGTCACCTCCGAGGGCGCCACGCAGCTGGCCGGCTGGAACAACGTGTTCAACGGCATCGCGGGCATCATCAACATCTTCTGCATGACCGGTTGGTGGAGCGTCTACGCCAGCGAGGACAAGACCGACATGCTGTGGCCCGACATGACCTGGGTCTACATCATCGCCTACGATATCTGGAACTTCTGCTACACCTACAACTGCCTGCCCACCCACTCCTGGTTCTGCGGCTTTGCGCTGCTGCTGGCGCCCACCGTGGCGGCCTTTATCTGGAACAAGGGCGGCTGGATCCAGAACCGCGCCTTTACCCTGGCTATTTGGTGCATGTTTGCCCAGGTGTTCCCGTACTTCCAGGAGGAGTCCATCTTTGTGACGCACTCCACGCTCGACGCTGGCGCCGCCACCGCGGTCTCGATTGTCGCGCTGATCGCCAACATCGCCGCGATCATCTACGTCGCCTACCGCGCCAAGAAGCTCGGCCGCAACCCCTACAAGCAGGATGTCTTTGAGGGCACCAGCGATTGGGAGAAGGCCACCGCTCGCCGCGCCAAGGTGGACTACGCTCACGCCGAGTAACATGCCCAGCGCGAACGCCGCTTGAATGTGAAGCCGCCTGGCCGACTCCGCGCAATGCAACGTATTGCATGCCCCCGGAAAGCGATTTGCTTTCCGGGGGCTTTTTGCTGCCGCGAGGATGCGGCCGAACGATGCGCTCAGGTTAAATCGGATCTTATATTTCGTATGCACTTTATATGGCTCCATTTTTGGGTACAGTGTTGAGCCGATATTGCATTGGGGGATATATGAGCGATGAGACGTATGGCCGCGAGGATGCGGCCCAGGATGCGGAAGCATGTGCCGAAGCCCTGGAGAGCCTTGACCGGATCGCGCTAGACGAGCTCTCGTTTAGCGATTCGGTCGTCGACGCGCAGGACGAGGTGCACGAAGACACTGAGGACGAAGGCAGCGACGCCAAAGACGCTCCTGACGAAGCCGAAGAGGACGATAGCGAGGCCGACGACCAGCCCGGATCCGACACGGACGAGGAAACCGTCTTGCTCGACAGCTTGCCGGCCGAGGATTCGCTGACCCGCGAGCTTCCTGGCTTGGGTTCCGCACCAGCCGTGGACGAGACCATCGCCATGGGCGATATTCCCCTGCCGTCCGTTCCCTCGGCACGCGAGGCCGAGGTTCGTCATCGCAAGATGTCGCCCAAGCGCCGCAATCTGATGGTCGCTGGCGTTGTGGCCGTCGCGCTCGTCGCCGGCGGCGCAGGCTATGCTGCCTGGAACGGATATCAGCAAGAGCAGGCTGCCGCTGTCGCCGCCAGTGCACACACGATGATGTCGGTGCAGATTGGCGTGCATGCCACGGGCCTCGACTGCTCAACTGGCTCCAAGATTCCCGTACTGGTGAGCGGGCAGGATTCCGACGGTTCTTCTGTGAGCGAAACGCTCTATGTTGACGAGCACGGCCGTGGCATCAAACTGCTACCCGGCGATTACACGCTCTCCATTGCCGCCTCCCCCATCGCGTCCGACGGCACCGTCTATACCGTGCCGACCACCAAGGCGCAGGTCACGATCAAGAGCGACGGACAGGATCTGAGTGCCCAGGCCACCTTTAAGCTCAAGGTGCCTTCGGCCGACACGGTGACTGACGACCAGATCGATGCCGCCGCCAAGTATGCCGAGGAGGGAGGCACGAGCTCCGCCGCGGCTGCCAAAGTGCTCCAGCAGGCGGCAACCGCACGGCGCGACGCCGCCGTCAATGCCGTGAGCGCGCAAAAGGCACAGGCAGCCCGCGATGCTGACGCTCGCCACAAGGCAACCGACCTCTACCAGCTCGATATCCCCGTCGAGTGGTACGGCAAGGTCGAGACTTGGCAAAATGGCAGCACGCTATGCATCTATCTTGCCGGCGACAGCGATACGCCGATTGTGACGCTCGTCGCGGTGCGCGAGGGCGAGAGCTTTACGCCCGATGAGGGCGATACGGTTTTGGGTGCGGCCAATCTAGGCAACGGTTATACCGTCTACGCCAGCGGCCCCGTCTATCCGTACGTGGTGCCCCAGACCATCAACGGACGGACGCAGAATCCCGTGTCAACCTACCCCATGGACACGGCCATTGAGCTTGTCGAGCTCACGACCGGTAACCGCTACACCTATAGCCAGATCAAGAACGTACTGGTCGGCAAAGACGGCAAGGCAGACGCCGCGACCAAACTTGAGACCGACTACCTCGCGCAGATCCTGCTGCCGAGTATCAAAGCCCAGGACTAGCCTGGCGCAGCAAGGTGCTCCCCAACCGTGATGAAGGAGCCAGGAAGTCCTGACCCCACAGGTCCATAGATGATTAGGCAAGGAGCCACTTCCATGCGGGCGTAACGTGTACCACACCGTGCTCGCATGGAATATCGGTCTGTTCATCCATGGTAACGATTGCCGACTCGCCAAGATCAAACTGGGCCATCGAGGCATCAAGCGCGGCAATTTCGCGCTCGCGCGTTTTCTCACTTGCCATATCCGTACTCACCTGAATCAGGCTATAAGCCCGCATGAGAAGCGCGTCCCCAGCCACAAAGTCCACCTCATGGCTTTTGCTCTTCTCTTTGATTAGCAGGCGGCAGACCGAGCCGGTCCTCACCGCGGGAGTCCTTCTTCTTAGCGCATTGAACACTGCGGTCTCGAGCCTCTGGCCCTGGTCCAATGCCGATGCGGGAGAGAATGCTCCAAACATCGCAGGGTCGACAGCGTAGACCTTAGACGCAGACCGCATGTTATTTGCCAGTGAACGCGTGAACTCCGGCACAGAAAATAACAGGTAGGCGTCCTCATAATACTCAAGTAAATCGCTGAGCGAATTACGACTGACGGGTATCTGTCTGCTCTTGAACTCGTTGTACACTTTGTTCACTGACAGCTCTCGTCCCGAAGATGCCATACACCGCGTCAAGAACAGTGATGCCAGGCGAGGGTTCTTGACGTCGTAACGTTCAACGACGTCCATGGCGACCGTTCGCGAAGCATATTCCTGTAGCAGCTGAATCGCGTCTGCAGGCGTCTGCTCAAGTGTCGCAATGAATCCCCCTCGTTCAAGATACCCGATCAAATGATGTCGAAGCAGCGCTGCATCGCTCGGGGAAAAGGTCGCATCTGGCTCGGGAACGCTCCCCGTCTTATATCGAACGTATTCCGAAAAACTCAACGGAAAAAGCTCTCGCACAAGAGAACGACCCCTGAACTCGCTCTTAAGTTCTGAGGACAGCATCTTGGAAGAAGATCCCGTCACATAGACGGTCGCTTTCTCCGTATCGACTACACGCCGCAGAAACGCACCCCATTCGGGAATTTCCTGGATCTCGTCAAAGAAAATGTAAGCGCCCTCGGTTCGAGCAGCAGGATACAGCGCATAGAACGTGTCGAGCACGTCCGCCAGCAGCGATGGCTCATACGGGCGCAAGCGCTCATCCTCAAAATTGAAGTAAAGCATCCGGTCAAGCTCGACGCCCCGGCTCTGAAGCCGCCGCATCTCCTGATACAGGCGATACGTCTTTCCACAACGGCGGGCCCCCACAATCACATTTACGATGTTGTCGCGCTTTGGCTCCTGTGGGTTTCCTAGATCAAGGTCTCGCTCAAAGACCTGCGGAACCCCCTGCTGTTCAAAGTCCTTTATTTTCTGGGCGATCAAGTCGTTGAATGCCATGATTCTCCAATCTTGCTCTCTAGCTAATCAAAATTATAGCGATTCTTGATTAATTAGAGAGCAAGATTATGTCTGACTTGATTAGCACTTAAGCAAGTTTTTTCACTATTACTGCTCGAAGGATGCCGAGTGGCTGAGAGGACAACCAAGCTCGAATGCGACTCCCCGAGCAGTCAATTTGGGACGGGGCTTTTTGACTACCCTCCCCCTGTAGAAAAATCCCTAACGCAGTTGCGGTGAAATAGGGACTGTTTTTGCTGGTCAAACCGCAAAACAATCCCTATTTCACCGCAACTTATTGGTGGCCTTTTGAGTGGCAATTAGCGCCACGGGTCAGCTTCGAACATCGGCTCACGCTCGGGGCGTCGGTCGCTGTAGGGGTCGTAACCGTCATCGTCCTCGTTCTCGGCACGGATGTAGGGGTCGCGCGGCTTGGGCGCCGGCTTGGGAGAAGCCTTCGGTGCGACCGGCGCGGCGGGCGCTGCCTCAGCAACCGGTGCGTGCGTCTTGTTCTCGTCTTTCATCTGCATATCTCCTTGCCATGTACTCATGCTCAACATCATCGATTGTCGCACGAAAAAGGGCGGCGGACCCGATTGGATCCGCCGCCCTTGGCGTTTTGCGATGAGGTGCGGTTAAAGCCGGTCCCATAATTTACTCTGCGTCGGGGACCTCGTAGGTGGCCGCCGGCGTGTTGTCGCACACGACGGTAAAGCCACCGTCCTTGTCGACATCGACCGTCACCTGATCGCCCTCGCGCACCGTGCCGTCGATGATAGCGGCGGCGATGGCATCCACGACCTCGCGCTGAACCAGACGCTTGAGCGGACGGGCGCCAAAGACCGGGTCCAGGCCGCCCACGGCGAGCATCTGCTTGGCCGCCGGGGTGATGGCAAGCGTCATGCGCTCCTTGGCCAGACGCGCGCGGACGTCGGCGAGCTGGATGTCGACGATCTTCTCGATCTGCGCCATACCGAGCGGATGGAACACCACGATATCGTCGATACGGTTGAGGAACTCGGGGCGGAAGGTCTGAGCCATGGCCGCGTCGACCTGATGGCGCATCTCCTCCTCGTCCTTGCCGGAAAGCTCGGCGATAGCCTTGGAGCCCACGTTAGACGTCATGATGATGATCGTGTTCTTGAAGGACACCTGACGACCCTGGCCATCGGTCAGACGGCCGTCGTCGAGCACCTGCAACAGCACGTTGAAGACATCAGGATGAGCCTTCTCCATCTCGTCGAGCAAGATCACGGAATACGGACGACGGCGAACGGCCTCAGTGAGCTGGCCGCCCTCGTCGTAACCCACGTATCCCGGGGGCGCACCGATCAGACGCTGGACGCTGAACTTCTCCATGTACTCGGACATGTCGATACGCACGAGCGCGCGCTCGTCGTCGAACAGGCACTCGGCAAGTGCCTTGGCGAGCTCGGTCTTGCCCACGCCGGTGGGGCCCAGGAAGAAGAAGCTGCCGATGGGCTTGTCCGGATCGGAGAGGCCCGCACGGCTGCGGCGCACAGCCGCGGCGACGGCGGAGACGGCCTCGTCCTGGCCGATGACGCGCTTATGCAGCTCACCCTCCAGGCCCTTCAGCTTGTCGAGCTCGCCCTGCATCATCTTGGACACGGGCACGCCGGTCCAGGCACTCACGACCTCGGCGATCTCATCGGAGGTCACCTGCTCGTTGAGGCCCTCGCCGTCCTGCTGCTTTTGCGCCTCGAGCGCAGCCTCGGAATCCTGAATCTGCTGCTGCAAACCAGGAATCACGGAGTAGCGCAGCTCGGACGCACGGCCCAGGTCGCCGTTGCGCGTCGCGCGCTCCTCTTCGCTTCTGGCCTCGTCGAGCTGGCCCTTGAGCTCCTGCACGTGATCGATGGCGTTCTTCTGGTTGAGCCAGCCGGCCTTTTGCACGTTGAGCTTTTCTTGGACCTCGGCAATCTCTTGGCGCAGGGCCTCCAGACGCTCTTTGGAGGCGTCGTCGGTCTCCTTCATGAGCGCCTGCTCCTCGATCTGCAGCTGGGTGAGCTGACGCGTGGTGGCGTCGATCTCGACCGGCATGCTGTCGAGCTCCATGCGCAGGCGGCTTGCGGCCTCGTCGACCAGGTCGATGGCCTTGTCGGGCAGGAAGCGGTCGGCGATGTAGCGATCGGAGAGGTCGGCAGCTGCCACGAGCGCGCTATCGGTGATGTGCACGCCGTGGAAGATCTCGTACTTCTCCTTGAGGCCACGCAGAATCGAGATGGTGTCCTCGACGGTAGGCTCGCTCACCACAACGGTCTGGAAACGACGGGCGAGCGCCGCGTCCTTCTCGATGTACTTGCGATACTCGTCGAGCGTGGTCGCGCCGATTGCATGCAGGTCGCCACGGGCGAGCGCCGGCTTGAGGATGTTGCCGGCGTCCATGGAGCCCTCGGTGGCACCCGCGCCCACGATGGTGTGAAGCTCATCGATGAACAGGATGACCTTGCCTTCGGATTTTTGCACTTCTTTGAGCACAGCCTTCAAGCGGTCCTCGAACTCGCCGCGGTACTTGGCGCCGGCGACCAGCGCGCTCATGTCGAGCTCGATGAGGTCGCGGTCGCGCAGGGTGCTCGGCACGTCGCCGGCCACGATACGCTGGGCGATGCCCTCGACGATAGCCGTCTTGCCGACGCCCGGCTCGCCGATGAGCACGGGGTTGTTCTTGGTGCGGCGGGACAGGACCTGGATGGTACGGCGAATCTCGTCGGTACGACCGATGACCGGATCGAGCTTGCCGGCGCGGGCCAGGTCACAGATATTGCGGCCGTACTGCTCCAGCGCCTCAAACTGGGTCTTGTCCTCGGCAGACGTCACGCGGTCATCGCCACGCAGCTCTTCGTAGACCTGCTCGATGCGCTCCTTGGTGACGCCGGCGTCGCGCAACACGCGGCCCGCCTCGCCCTTGTCCTCGGCAAGCGCCATCAGCAGATGCTCAGTCACTACAAAGCTGTCGCCCATCTTGGTGGCCTTCTTCTCGGCCTTCTCGATGACGCGGACAAGCTCGTTGGACAGGCCCATCTGCTGGCCCTCGCCCGAAACCTTGGGCGCGCGGTCGATGGCGTCCTGTGTGGAGCGTGCGAGCTGAGCCGGGTCGGCACCGATGCGCTCGATAATCACGGAGATATTGCGCTCGCCGGCACCGAGCAGGGCAGACAGCAGGTGAATCGGCTCCACCGCGCCGGCCTGCGCATCGGCAGCCGTGCTCATGGCGGTCTGCAGCGCCTCGCGCGACGTCATAGCTAGCTTATCGATTCTCATGGAATCACCTCTCTTGGGGCGGCCGCCCTACGGGGCGGCTTCACGTTGTTCGAGAAGTATTGTTGCCAGCTTTGTGCGATCTTATACACAAATCTAAGTCTCTATATATAAGATTTTCTGAGTGATTGATGGATAGGGGGCAGGCGCGCTCACCAGCTGCGGCCTCGTCCCCTTACTATCTCAATCTGTAACATCTAGCGGCCGTTTTTGACCCCAGATGTTACAGATCGAGATGAAATGTTCAGCAGCTCCCATTTATCTAAATCTGTAACAACTACTCGGCAAATAAGGGTCCACCTGTTACAGATCGAGACAAACGGAAAATGCCTGAACCGATAATCTAAATCTGTAACACCAAACCCACTTTTAGCGGCCAAGATGTTACAGATCGAGACAGACAGAAAACCACCACAAAGAGGACAGGCACCTTTGTGGTGGTCGCGGTCTCTACTCCTTCGCCGAACCCGTGCTTCCCGATTCGGCGTTCCAGGGCATCTCATCCTCGAACAGCCATGTACGGGCAGATCCACCATCGCGTGCAGTCTGCGGGTCGGGCAGGCAGGTCTGTTCATAGGCATCTTGGATACACTGACCCATAAAATCGTTGAGCTCGGTCTGGTTGCCCTCCATGACATAGGCGACATCGCCGTCCAAGATGTAGATACCCGGCCCCTCATTGCCCTCGTAGCCAGGATCGTACGAAACATCACATAACTTAGTGCCATTCGCGGTGTCCAACTCGATGGACGAGCGGCATCCGCCAACCATGTCGTTCGCTTTTGCCCGATAGGATGCATATCCATACCAGCGCTTAAAGGTTTTGCCCTTGAGCAGCTCGGACGCCCTGTCGATCAGACTAGAATCCGTGGTATAGCGCATAGCCCCAAGCTGAATAAGTGGATAATTACTAATGCCCAGCGCAGCCGGTTGCTCATCAAAATCAATGGTAATGGTCTCAGGCTTGTCGTCGCCGGTCAGAAGTTCGACAGATTGAGTCACAGGCTTGACCACCGGCTCCGTCACCGCAGCAGGTAGAAATGCCATACCGACAGCGCCCGCGCCAACCACAGCGATCGCAAGCGCCAAGACAATCAATCCAATACGGGCAAAACGGCTCACGGCAAAACACCCCACAATGCAAACCTTCGCCACCTGCACCAATGATACCGCCAGCTAACACTATTACCAAAAGAAGCCGCGCGCTCCTCACCACCACAAAGGGGACAGGCACCTTTGTGGCGGTTTTCGACGCTAACGGTCGACCATCTCGCGCCATGAGATTAAACTTGAATTGTTCTCTGAACATATCCATTTCTGCCTATCCTCAACAGATCTTTGTCTCGAGGAGCGCATATGAAGCCGTCTCATTCCACCGGTCGCAACGTCATCGCCATTCTCGCCATACCCATCGCGATGTTCTTCTTTATCGTCGTCACGCCCTTTTCCCTTGGTATCGCCTCGCCCTTCGATTTATGCGGAATGGTCGACGCTGGCTCGCGTGCCACCTCGCTCTCCTTTATCTGCCGCGGTGTTTTCTACGAAGATAGAATTCCCACCGGACTTTGGCAGTCCAAGTTACCGTTGCTCGGCCAGGTCGACGGATGCTCTCCTTATTTCTGCCTTGACCCTCAGGCGATGAATTATCTGATCGACGACCAGCCTCTTGACTCCATCACCCTCGCTTACGACTATGCTCCAAACACCGACGAGCGCCATATGAACCAAGTCCTCGACAAGCTGCTTGGGCAGTGCGGACTCACCGAGGAGGCCGGTCGAACCATCTATAGCGACCGGAAAATAAAGCGAACAGAACTCCGCCGTATCGGAAAAATCCAAGGGCGAAGCGGGGCTGCCTACTGGCAGGCCTGGGCGACACGCGACAAGAGCGAATTCGGGCACAGCACCTATACGGTCACTGTCTACACCAAAGACGGAATTAAGGACAATGTTGACGATTTCGCGTCATCCAAACTCGGCATCCCCAAAACAACCAAGCCCGCCAGCCCAGATGAAATCCTGTAGAGACATTCATTAAAATGCTGCCCAGCGATCACAATAACATCGAGCCCGCCCCCACCACCACAAAGGGGACAGGCACCTTTGTGGTGATTTTCGACTCCGGCGCTCATCTGTCTCGATCTGTAACATCTAGCGGCCGTTTTTGACCCCAGATGTTACAGATCGAGATGAAATGTTCAGCAGCTCCCATTTATCTAAATCTGTAACAACTACTCGGCAAATAAGGGTCCACCTGTTACAGATCGAGACAAACGGAAAATGCCTGAACCGATAATCTAAATCTGTAACACCAAACCCACTTTTAGCGGCCAAGATGTTACAGATCGAGACAGACAGAAAACCACCACAAAGAGGACAGGCACCTTTGTGGTGGTCGCGGTCTCTACTCCTTCGCCGAACCCGTGCTTCCCGATTCGGCGTTCCAGGGCATCTCATCCTCGAACAGCCATGTACGGGCAGATCCACCATCGCGTGCAGTCTGCGGGTCGGGCAGGCAGGTCTGGTCGTACGCGTCCATCACGCAACGATCCAAAAAATCGATCACCTGCTGCTGGTCGCCTTCAAGAATGTAGGTCACGCCGCCATCTTGGATATAGACGCCGTCCCCACCTCCGGCTTTTGCGTATTCCGGATTGTAGTTAACGGTGCGCATCAGTTTGCCATCAGATGAATACAACTTCAGCGTTGTATAGTAGCCACCGTTCACAAAACCACGTCGGCGCTCATAGGCATCCCAACCGTCCCAGCGTTTGAACGAACGCCCGTTTAGCAAGCCCAGCGCCTGTCGGGACAACTTCTCGTCCTTGGTATAGCGAGACGAGCCAAGTTCAATCATGGGGTAGTTGCTTATGCTTAGAATGCCCGGCGTTTCCTCGATATCGAGCGTTATCTCATCGGGCTTTGTAACGTCCGAAATCATTTGCCCGGGCATCGATGCAACAAGGGACGCCATCTCGACCGTCTGCTCAACCCCACTCGGCCCATAGAAGATAAGCGAGCCAAAAAGGACCACGCCCGCAGCAGCGACGACGCAAGCCACCAACAGCAACAAAACAGAAGTGCAACGCTTCATCTTCAACTCCACAAACGAGAGTGTCTTGAGCTCACTTTAAAGCGCCAACTTCATACTGTCAATTCTAGATAGCATATGAACAAAGGCGCACTCCCCCATAGAGGAGAGTTGCAACCTCGATTTTAGCGTCCCTCAAGACCCAACGAGAACGCCCAAACGTAGCCCGGGGCTTACCCTTTCCCGAACGCGACCCTCGCGAAGCGCGTGAGCACGAGGGAAAGGTGTGTCCGGGGCGTACAGCAACGTTACTCGGCAGCGGCCTTGAACTTGTTGTAGTTGATCAGGCAGCCGGCCTTGACGATGGCACGCTCCTCAGCCGTCATATCGGCAATGTAGAGCTCAATCTGCTCAACTGCACCGTCGGCGCGCACCACGTAGGCGGCGATGTCCTTCAGGTCGCCATCGAGCGCAGCACGGATACCCGGCACAAAGACGTAGTCGCCCACCTCAAAGTTGGGCTCGGCCTCCATCTGGAAGGGCACCATGCCCCAGTTCATCACGTTGGAGCGATAGCGCTTGGTGGCGTACTCGTGGACGATGTTGGCCAGGCCGCCAATTACGCGCTGGCAGCTCGCGGCCTGCTCGCGGGCGGAACCGTCACCGGGCTTCTTGGCATAGAGCATGGAGCCGTACTCGGTCGCCTTGGCATCGGCAGCGACACCCGCGCCGGCCAGCGCCTCAAACACACCAGCGAGCTCGGCATCGAGCGCCGCCAGGTCGCCCGCGGCCTCGCCGGCAACGCGGCGCTTCTCCACGGCGTCGACCTCCTTGGAGCGGCCCACGTAGGCCGGGTCGCGGCGGCTGAGCGTAAACTCGGCCAGACCCAGCGGGTTGGAGCGGAAGGAGCTCGTCTCGCCCGAGGGAATGAGCTCGTCGGTCGTGGTGACCGGGTCCATGATCTTGGAGCACACCTTGAGCAGGATATCGTCGCCGAGAGGCTCCATCGCGGGCCACGGCTTGATATTGGGACCCTCGACCAGCTCGTCGGCAGGCTCCGCCTTGCCAAAGCCCCAGTACACGCGCTTTTTGTACGGCGCGTCGTCAAAGGTGTACTCGCA